>CAMVCF010000014.1:0-26277 GCA_947165945.1 uncultured Clostridia bacterium
TTGGAGCAGATAACGGGAATCGAACCCGTATCCTAACATTGGCAATGTTAAGTTCTAACCATTAAACTACATCTGCAATTGGAGGGGCCAGTCGGATTTGAACCAACGATCAAGGAGTTGCAGTCCACTGCCTTACCACTTGGCTATGACCCCATAAGTAAACATGTATATTCACTGAGAACACATAACAAATTATAGCAAAGAAATTTAATAAAATCAACTATTATTTACACTTTTTTTCTATAATATTATATGAAAAAAATCCTGTTTTTGGAACTAAAAAAATCTTTTGTAAATTAATATGTCAAAATCTTGTTTTTTGAAAAAGTGGTGTCTATAATAAAAACTAAATTCGAAAAAAACGGGAGGGATAACATGATAAAAACAAATTTGCCAGTTTTATTTATTAAAAATCATGAAGTTTTTCCGTTTTGTGAAGCAAAATTAGAATTTTCTGACATTAATTTAAAAAAAACAGTATCTTTAGCTGAAAATTTATATGATAGTTGTCTTCTTGTTGTTCATCAAAAGCAAGGAGATACATTAGAAAATTTAAATAATATTAACGTTGGTATTATTGCTAAGATTAATTTTAAGATAGATATGCCAAATGGAAATATGAGAATTTCTTTAAAAGGTCTTAATCGTGCTCTTATTGGACAAATGAAGGAAGAAGATTTGGTATACGAAGCAGATATAAATGTAGTTGAAAAAATTGAAATCGATCCAATTGAAGAAATTGCAATGTCAAGAACTTTAAAAAAAAGTTTAGAAAACTATATAAAAAAAATAGATACAACTATATTTGATCCAATAAAAGATATTCACGATATTGATAAACTTACAGATATTGTTGTAAATCTATTAGACATGGATCATAACCGAAAATTAAAATATTTAAAGGATATTAGTGCAGTATCGCGTCTTGGAATGCTTTTAGATGATATAGAATATGAATTATCAATTTTAAATATAGAAGAAGAAATTGATTTAAAAGTTAATCATAAAATAGATGAAAGTCAAAAAGAGTTTTATTTAAAAGAAAAATTAAATATAATAAAAGAAGAATTAGGAGAAACTGAAAATACCGAATATAAAGTTCTTGAAGAAAAAATTAAAAAATTAAATGCTCCTAAAGGAATTAAGAAAAGACTTGAAATAGAATTAAATCGTTATAAAAGTTGTAATAATAATTCACCGGAAATTGGGATTATTAGAAATTATATTGATATTTTATTAAATCTTCCTTGGAATAAGAGTAGTGAAGAAGTATATGATGTAGAAAAAATAAAAAATAGCTTAGAAAGTACTCATTTTGGTCTTGAAGAAACAAAAGAAAGAATTATTGAACATATAATAGTAAGACATGAAACAGAAAATAAAAATTTACCTATTTTATGTTTAGTTGGACCTCCTGGTGTTGGAAAAACAAGTATTGCTGCAAGTATAGCAGATGCTCTTAATTTGAAATGTGTAAAAATTTCTGTTGGTGGAGTAAATGATGAAGCAGAAATAATTGGACATCGCCGTACTTACGTAGGAGCAGCACCTGGTAAAATTATGTCTAGTATTCAAAAAATAGGAGTTAATAATCCAGTCTTTATTATTGATGAAGTAGATAAAATGACTAAGGATATTAAAGGAGATCCGGCAAGTTCACTTCTTGAAGTATTGGATAAAGAACAAAATAGTAAGTTTGTTGATCACTTTATAGATGAAGAGTTTGATCTATCTAAAGTAATGTTTATTTTAACAGCTAATTACTTAGATAAGATACCAGAAGAACTTCGAGATAGAATGGAAATAATTACGATTCCAAGTTATACAGAATATGAAAAAATAAAAATTGCTAGAAATTATATTTTACCTAAATTAAGAAATGAATATAAAGTAAGTGAAGAAGAACTTGATTTAAATAAAAAAACTCTAATTAATATTATTAGATTTTATACAAAAGAAAGTGGAGTAAGAGAATTAACAAGAGTTTTAGAAAAAATTTATCGAAAATATATTTGTATGAAAATAGATAAAAAAAAGATTGTTGATCCAAATGACAACTTAGAAATATATCTTGGAGTAATTAAATATCAAAATAATGGTAATACATTAAATTCAAGAGGAGTTATGACTGCTCTTGCATATACTCCATATGGAGGAGAAATTGTAAAGATAGAAGCTTTAGCATATCCAGGAACAGGAATTGAAGTAACTGGTCAAGTTGGTGATATTATGGAAGAATCTATTCGAGTTGCTTTAGGTTATATAAAAGGAAATTATAAAAATTTTAATGTTGATATAAACTATTTAAGCCAAAATAAAATACATCTACATATACCAGGAAATGCGACTAGGAAAGATGGACCAAGTGCTGGAATTACAATTGTAACTTCGATGTTATCTTTCTTAAAAAATAAAGAAATATCTAATAAAATTTCTATGTCTGGGGAAATTACTTTAACTGGAAAAATTTTAAAGGTTGGAGGAATAAAAGAAAAAATAATTGCAGCAATTAACAATAACGTTGAAATTGTATTTTTACCGTTAGGAAATAAAGAAGAAGTATTAGAGATTTCTTATATCTATAAAAATAAATTAAGAGTTGTATTTGTTAAAGAATATCAAGAAATATATGATATATTATTTGGAAGAGTTAAATAAAAAATGATGTTTTAGCATCATTTTTTACTTTTTTTTAAAGTTCTTTTTGCCATCTTCAATTATTTTGATAGCTTCATCTTGATCATGATATTCAAATACTTCTACTTTAATATTTTGTAAAAGCTTATAGTTTTGAAAGAAATTTTTAATTTCAACTAAGGAATGTTTTGGTAAGTCATCTAAAGAATTATAAAAATTACATCTTGGATCGACATTATTAACAGCAATAATTTTTGGATCTTGATGTCCATCATCAATAGTATCTAAGTATCCTAAAACTTTGGCTTCAACAACGCATCCAGGAAAAGTTGCTTCTGAAGAAATTACTAAAATATCAACGGGATCTCCATCTCCTGCTAAAGTATTATCAATATAACCATATTCACTAGGATAAGTCATAGATGAATATTGGACTCTAGAAAGTCTAATCTTACCAAGCTTTTTGTCAAGTTCATATTTGTTCTTCGTACCAAGTGGTATTTCTATAATAGCATCTACTATATTATTCATATTAACCTCCAATAATATAATAACAAATAAATTTTTATTTGACAACCTTATTTATTAATGGTATTATCTAAGAAGAAATTGAGGTGTTATTAATGAAAGAATTTTCAGAGCAAGAAAGAGTAAGACGTGAAAAAGTTGAGGAAATTAGAAAATATTGTAATCCTTATCCAGAAAAGTATGATGTAAATTATACTTTAAATGATGCTAGTAAACTAGAAGATGGAGTAACTGGTGTTCGTGTTGCAGGTCGTATAGTTTTTATGCGTAAAATGGGAAAACTAAGCTTTTTAAAACTAAGGGATATTGAAGGTGATTTACAAGTATCTATTAAAATAGATTTAGTTGGTGAAGAAAAGTATCAATTTTTTAAATCATTAGTTGATGTTGGAGACTTTATTGGAGTAGAGGGTGAGATGTTTACAACAGGGACTGGAGAAAAAACACTACGTGCTGATGACTTTACTTTCCTTGGAAAAGCTTTAAAACCACTTCCAGAAAAATTCCATGGATTAACGGATATTGAAGAAAAGTATCGTCAAAGATATGTTGACTTAATTAGTAATGAAGAATCAAGAAAAGTTTTCTTAGGAAGAAGTAAATTATATTCATTTATTCATAAATATTTAGGAGAACACGGATTTTTACAAGTTGAAACTCCAATTATGCAAACAGCTGTTTGTGGTGCAGCAGCACGTCCATTTTATACCCATCATAATGCACTTGATATGGATTTAAATTTAAGAATAGCACCAGAAACTTATTTGAAACAATGTATTTCAGCAGGATTTCCACGTGTTTATGAAGTTGCTAAATGTTTTAGAAATGAAGGAATGGATACAGAACATTTACAAGAATTTACTCAAGTAGAATGGTATGCTAGTTATTGGAATTTTGAAGATAATTTAAAATTTTATCAAGAATTTATTCGAGCTTTAATGATGGAATTAATTGGAACTACAACCATTACCTATAAAGAGCAAGTTTTAGATTTTTCACGTGATTTTACAAGAATTAACTATGTTGAAAAATTGAAAAGTATTTTAGGATTTGATTTTTTAGATATAGACTCTCCAATAGAATTAAAAGAAAAAATAGTAGAGAGTGGATTATTCAGTATGAATGATTTAGCTGAATATCATTCTTTAAGTCAAATAATTGATTTTGTTTATAAAAAAACGATTCGTGCGGGAATAGTTGAACCAACTGTTATTTATAATTATCCAGCAGTTTTAATTCCTTTAGCTCGTCGTAATGATAAAGATAAAAGAATAATTGATGTATTTCAAGTTGTTGCAGGTGGAACAGAGCTTTGTAAAGCATACTCAGAGCTTGTTGATCCATTTATTCAAAGAAAAGCCTTTGAAGACCAATTAGTTGCAAAAGATCAAGGGGATGATGAGACTATGGAAATAGATGAAGGATTTATGGGAGCGATGGAACAAGGTATGCCTCCTATATCAGGACTTGGTTTTGGAATTGATAGACTTTTAATGCTAATTTATGATGTACCATCTATTAGGGATGTTGTATTATTTCCACTTATGAGAAGAGAAGATAATGAATAAAAGCGATATTAAATATTGCTTTTTTTTATAATTAAAGATATTGTTCGACAAAATAATTAAGATTTATTGTTTATACTTAATAATAAAAGGAGGGATAATGAAAAAACAAGTAATAATTATTATATTATTTGGAAGTTTTGTTGGATATTTATTTGGAAGTTTAATTTTTAAAAATTATAGGGGAGTTGAGTATTTAGAAAGTGATGGAAATATTTATTATTTACAATATGGTGTTTATACAACAAATGATGCAGCAATTTTAAGTACTAATAATTTAGATACAACATATGTAATTTGGGAAAATGATGAAAAATATTATGTCTATCTTGGAGTAACTACTAATTATGATATAGCTTTAAGACTTCAAGAAATGTATAAGAACAAAAATATTTATACTTTTATTAGATCTGAATATGTAGAAAACTCTGAAACTCTTGATAAACTAAAAGAATATGATAAAAAACTAGAAAATTTAGATAATGTTGATATGGTAATGAAAGAAATATTTGAAAATCAAGAATTAAATTTATAGTATTGTATTTTTTCTTTTATATTATAATTGGAGGAATAGTATGTTAATAAAAGAAATGACTGAAACTGAAAGACCAAGAGAAAGATTATTAAAATATGGTGCAAATACTTTAATTGATGAAGAATTAGTAGCCATTATATTAAAAAATGGATCAAAAGGGAAATCGGCTAAAGATTTAGCATGTGAAATTTTAAATAAAATTGGAGGTTTAAAAAATTTAAAAGACTTAAATATCAATAGTTTATCAAACTTTAAAGGAATTGGAACAGTAAAAAAAGTTGAACTTTTAGCAACTATTGAACTCGGAAGAAGAATGTATTTGGAAAATTTTAAAGAAAAGAAAAAATATACTGATCCAAATTATATTTATTTAGATAATAAGTATTTATTTTATTCATTAAAACAAGAATATTTTTATGTATTTTATTTAGATACGAAGAAAAATTTAATAGAAAGGAAATTATTATTTATGGGAACAATTGATAGAAGTTTGGTACATCCAAGAGAAGTATTTAAAAACGCATATCTTGCATCTGCTTCATCATTTATTTGTATGCATAATCATCCAAGTGGTGATGTAATACCATCTAAAGCTGACGTTGAACTAACAAACACTTTACTTGAAATTGGAAGAATTCAAGGAATAGAATTATTGGATCATATCATAGTAAGTGATATAAATTATTTTAGTTTTTATGAAAATCATTTATTGGAGGATTTAAAATGAAATTTAAAATATTTATCATTTTGATTCTTGTTTATCTTATATCTTTTATATCTTTAAAAACTAATATTAATTTATTTTATCCCTATTATTTATTAAAAGATTTTCTTTTTTTTCCGGTTAAGGCACTTGATAATGAAATAGAATTAGATGAGAATGTTAAAAAAGGAATAGAAGATGAGTTAAGAGATGAAATACAAGAATTAAAGAAATTAAATGATTTAAGTACTACATTAACTGAATTTGATAAAGTATCAGCAACCATTATAGAAAGAAATAAAATGTATTGGTTTAATACTATTACAATCAATAAAGGAAAGTCTTCTGGAATAAAAGAAGATATGGCTGTTATTTCTAGTAGTGGTTTAATTGGAAGAATATATAAAGTAGGTAAGACAACAAGTGAAATAAAACTTATTACCACTAATGATATTAATCATAAAATATCTGTAATGATTAAAAGTCAAGATGATACTTTATATGGAATTTTATCAGGTTATAATAACATAGATAATTATTTAGAAGTTACATCTGTTAATAGAGATATTCCAATTATTGAAGGATCTTTTGTTTATACAAGTGGTATGGGTGGAATATTTCCAAGTGGAATACTAATTGGAAGTGTTAAAAATATTGAAAAAGATAAATATAATGTATCAAAAATAATAGAAGTAACTCCAAGTGCTAATTTTAATGATACAAAGTTTGTAAATGTCTTAATAAGGAAATAAAATGGTTTATATAATTATATTAATTTGTATTTTTTTAGATTTCTTAATTTCCTATTTTATTCCTGGTTATTTTAACAATCTTAATTACTTTTATCCTATGTTAACTTTAACTTTTTTAGTGTTTTATTATAAAAAATGTCATAATAAAAATTATTTTAAAATAGTATTATTAACTGGATTTATATATGATTTATTTTTTTCCTATATTTTTTTATTTCATGTTTTAATATTTTTACTATTTGCTAAGATTTTAAAAAAAGTAGATAAATTATTAAGATATAATTTTTTAATAAGTATAATTATGTTAGTATCATGTCTATTTTTATATGATTTAATTCTATTTATACTTGTTTATATAAGTGAATATAATTTAGTTAGTATAAATGATCTTGTTTATAAATTTAGTCATAGTTTAATTTTAAATATTGGTTTTTATTTTCTTTTAACAATTATTTTTTATAAGAAAAAGATTGTATAATATTTTAATTTATTTATCATACTAAAATTAGGAGGAAAATTATGACTCAAAAAGAATTATTATATTTTGAAGATGCTATAGGGCATGAAAAAAATATTATTTCAATATTAAAAAAATCAATTAATGCTTTGGAAAATGAAGAATTAATTAATTTTTTAGAAAATGAATTAAGTATTCATGAAAAAAGAAAACAAAGTCTTTTAGATTGTTTGGAGGCGAGTGCTAATGAATGATCAGTTATTAATGGATAATTATTTATTAGTTTTAAAAAGTACTGTTGAAGTATATGTTCATGGTACTTTAGAAAGCTCCAATATCGATATTAAAAATCTTCTTTGTGAAAGCTTGAATGAAACACTTGATGATCAAGCAAGAACTTATCAAGAAATGACAAAATATGGCTGGTATACTATTAATAATGTAGAAAAAAATGTTATACAGTCTACTTTAAGTAATCTTAATAGTAAAAATTAATTTAAAGAGCAATGGCTCTTTTTTTTCTTTTTAAGTTATGGTAAACTATTTATTAGTTTGGAGTTGAGAAAATGATTACAGTACGAGATGTTACTTTAAAATTTGGAACAAAAACTTTATTTGAAAATGTTAACTTAAAGTTTGTTGATGGAGCATGCTATGGTTTAATTGGTGCTAATGGTGCTGGAAAAAGTACTTTTTTAAAACTTTTGAACGGAGAACTTGAAACAACTCATGGAGATATTATTATTCAAAAAGATGCTAGAGTTTCAACTCTTGAACAAGATCATTATAAATATGATGATTATTCTGTTATTGATGTTGTTATTATGGGAAACAAAAAACTATATGACATAAGAGAAGAAAAGAATCAATTGTATTCTAAAGCTGATTTTAACGATCAAGATGGAATTCGTTTAGGAGAACTTGAGGCTGAATTTTTAGATTTAAATGGATGGGAAGCTGAAAGTGAAGCAAGTATATTACTTTCTAATTTGGGTGTTAATAATAAATATCATTATTTAACTATGAAAGAATTAACCAATAATGATAAAGTTAAAGTTTTACTTGCCAAAAGCCTATTTATGAATCCTGATATTTTACTTCTTGATGAACCAACTAATAACTTAGATCTTGATGCTATTAACTGGTTATCCGAATTTATTATTAATTATCCAAATTGTTGTATTGTAGTTAGTCATGATAGACATTTTTTAAATTTAGTTTGTACTCATATTGTAGATATTGATTATCATAAAATGACTCTTTTTGCTGGAAATTATGATTTTTGGAGAGAATCTAGTGAACTTTTACAAAAACAAATAAAAGAAGCTAATAAGAAAAAAGAAGAAAAAATTAAAGAATTAAAAGATTTTATTGCAAGGTTTAGTGCAAATGCTTCAAAAAGTCGTCAAGCAACTTCTAGAAAAAAAATTTTAGAAAGTATTGAACTTGAAGAAATGATTCCATCTAGTCGTAAATATCCTTTTATAGATTTTAAATTTTCTAAAGGAAATGCTAGAGAAGTTTTAGTTGTAAATAATTTAACTAAAGAAGAAGCGGGAAAAGTTCTTCTTAATAAAGTATCATTTACAGTTTTAAAAGGTGATAAGATAGCAATATTAGGTTCTAATATTCAAAAAACTATGTTATTTGATATTATAATGAAAAAGAAAAAGTATTCCAAAGGTGAAATTAAATTCTGTGTTAATGCCAATCCATCTTATTTTGAAAGTGATAATACCGAATATTTTAAAGGAAATGAATCTATTTTAAATTGGATTTCAAAGGATATAAATATTGATGATGAAGAGGTACTAAGAGGTTTTTTAGGAAGAATGTTATTTTCTTCAGATGATGTAAAAAAGCCTGTTAATGTATTATCAGGTGGTGAAAAAGCAAGATGTATGTTATCTCATATGATGCTTGAAAATCCTAATTTTTTAATTCTTGATGAGCCAACTAATCATTTAGATTTAGAAAGTATAACTTCTTTAAATAATGGAATGACTAAATTTCAAGGAGAAATTCTTTTTACTAGTTTGGATTTTGAACTTAATATAACTGTTGCTAATCGAATAATTGAAATATTTCCAAATGGTACTATTTTGGATAGAAGAATGACTTATTCTGAATATATAAATGATCCTAAAATAAAAGAATTAAGGGAAAAAAATAATTAATATAGAAATATTAAAAAATATATTGTATAATTTAATTAGACATAAAATATAAATATTTGAGGGTGGTATTATGAATAAAAAAGTAGTTGTTTTAGGAGGAGGAACAGGTTTATCTACTCTTCTTAAAGGATTAAAAGAATTTCCAGTTAGTTTATCTGCCATTGTTTCTGTTTGTGATGATGGTAAATCAACGGGAAGACTTAGAGAAGAATTTAATCAAGTTGCAGTAGGTGATATAAGAAGAGTACTTGTTGCTTTATCAGAAACCGAGCAAGCATTTGAAGAAATACTTAATTATCGTTTTCATACAACAAGTGATTTAGACGGACATACAGTTGGTAATTTATTATTAACTGCTGCTTCAAATATAAATGGAAACATGAGTAGAGGTATCAAAAGTTTATCTAAAGTTTTAAATTTAAAAGGAAAAGTTATTCCTTTATCTGAAGAAAGTGAAATAACTTTAATGGCTGAGATGGAAGATTCATCTATTGTTGAAGGAGAGCACAATATAACTCAGTGTAGTAAAAAAATTAAAAGAGTTTTTTATAAAAAAGAACCTAAAGTAAGTAAAGATGCTATAAAAGCAATACGGGATGCTGATTTAATAGTTCTTAGTATGGGAAGTATTTATACCAGTATTATTCCTAATTTGATCTGTAAAGAAATTAAAACAGCAATTGATTCATCAAAAGCTGATATTATGTATGTATGTAATATTGTAACTCAACCAGGAGAAACAGATGATTTTAAAGCAAGTGATCATATTAATTTATTAAATAGTTATTTAGGAGAAAAAAAGATAAAAGTTGGTATTTTTAATAAAGAAGAAATGGATCCATTACTAGTAAAAAAATATGAAACAGAAGAACAAAAAGATCCAGTTATTTTAGATAAAGAAAACTTAAATAATATAGAAATAATAGAAGATGATTTAATTGAAAGTCGCGAGGGAGTTTTTAGACATGATACAATAAGACTAGGTTTTCAAATACTTGCATATTTATTAAATAAAAAGTAGGTGATATAATGAAAAGAGTTAGTGTTGGTAAATTTATAGGTTTTATTGGACTATGTATTTTTGTTGTTGGTATTAGCTACATTGTAACAAAATATTTAGACAAGAATTTATATTTAAATACTAATCTTTTAGTAACATTTGAAGATACTAGGGAGTTTACTATTGAAAACATGAATAAAATGTCTAAAGAAGAAGCAGAAAAAGAATATCCAAATAAATTTACAGTTGAAAATAAAAGTTTAAAGAATGTAGAATATACTATTCTTTTAAAAGAAATTAGTCCATCTTCTAAAGAAAAAATAAATTATATTTTGTATTTAAATGATAAAGAAGTTAAGGAAGGAAAACTATCAGAAATAGATGATGTTTTATATACAACTTCTATTTCATTAAAAAAAACAGATACTTATAAATTATATTTGTATTATAGAGAAACAGATGATTCAGAATTTAAATACTCTATAGAAATAACCTCAAAGTAGGTGGAATATGAATAAAACTAAATTAGAAAAAGCAATTGGAGATGGAAATATAGTAATTCCTCTTTATATTTTAAAATGTTTTAAACAATTAAATTTAACTATGGATGAATTTATGTTTTTGATGTATTTATATAATAAACAAGATAAAATAGATTTCAATCCTGAAAAAATAGCAAGTGATATGAATATTGATTTAATGGAAGTAATGGGTTATATTTCAGTATTATCTGATAAAGGGTATTTATCTCTTGATATATTAAAGTCTGAAAATAATATTTTAGAAGAAGTAATTAATTTATCTCATTTTTATGAAAAGATAAGTATGATTCTTTTAAATAATAATGGAGAAGAAACTATAGAAAGTACGAATATTTTACAATATGTTGAAAGAGAACTTGGAAGAAGTATAAGTAATATTGAAATAGAAATGATTGAAGGATGGATAAAAAATAATATAAGTGAAGACTTAATTAAAGAAGCAATAAAAATTGCTATTAATGATGGGGTATATAGTCTAAAATATATTGATAGAATTTTATTTGATTGGAAAGCTAGAGGATATCGAGATCTTAATGATCTTCATCAAGAAATTAAAAATAATGATACTATAGAAAGTATTGATTTAGATGAATGGAATTGGTTGGATGATGAAGAAGAATATATTACAAATTAATACTTATTTAGATGAATTATATCCAAATCCTTTATGTGAATTAAATTATAATAAAGATTACGAATTAGTTCTTGCAGTTATGCTATCAGCTCAAACAACAGATAAGGGAGTTAATAAAGTAACAAATATTTTGTTTTCAAAATATAATAGTTTAGAAAAGTTAAGAGATGCAGATATTTTTGAATTAAAAAATATAATTAGACCTATAGGTAATTTTAATAAAAAATCTAAAAATATTAAAGAAATATCTAAATCTTTGTTAGAAAATTATAATGGAATTGTTCCTAAAACACATGAAGAGCTTGAAACTTTGAGTGGAATAGGTAGAAAAAGTGCTAATGTCATTCTAGGAGAACTTTTTAATATTCCATCATTTGCAGTAGATACTCATGTAATTAGAGTATCAAATAGATTAAATTTAGTATCAAGTAATGATCCATTAATTATTGAACAACAGTTAATGAATTTATTTCCTAGAAAAACTTGGAATAAACTACACAAGCAATTTGTTTTATTTGGTAGATACCATTGTAAAGCTGTAAAACCAGATTGCTTGAATTGTAAATTAAAAAATATATGTCAAAATGTCTTAAAAGATCATACTAAATAAAAAAATTAGAAAAGAAATAATTACTAAAGGAATAGTTAATTGTTTCTTTTTAAATTTACTTTTTAAAAGAAAATAAATTTGATAGTAAATAAGAAGAAGTAAGAAAAAGAAAAAATATAAATAATTTATGGTAAATATAATTTCAATTCTTTCTATAAAACCTAATAAATTTACTTTTTTAAATATATCAACATATGGATACTTTAAATAGTTTATTAGTACTCCTAAGATGGATGTACTTAATAAATAGTTTAATATATTAAAACTTAATGATATCAGTAAATCTTTTATTTTAAATTTAGTATTTGTAGTTGGATAAACTAAAAAATAGCCATAAATTAAAGAAAGAGAATAAGTAATAGTATTAAAAAATAAATTATTTGTTGTAAGAATAAATTTATCAATATTATTTATTTTGACATAAAAAATTGCTAATAAAAGACCTAATAAAGTTATAAAAAATAGAAAGTAAGACGATAATATAATAACTTTTATAATTGTATGATATCCTTTATTTCCTAAGAAAAAAATAGTTAAAAGAAGAGTAAAACCAATTATTATAATAGAATAATTTCTTAAAATATTATCTCCTATAAAATAGCTTATTTTATTTAAATAATAAGTAAGTAAAAAAATAGATAAGAAAAAGATAAAAAGTTTAGTTATTTTAAATCGATAAATATTTATTTTTTCAAAAAGTAAAATAGTAAAAAGTGATATAAGAGATCCAATTATTATTGATAAAAATGATAAATTATTATAATTTAATAAAAAAATTGCATGTAAGATAATAAAATAAGCAATTCTATTTTCTAATTTAATTGGCTTCATAATCACCTCTAATTGTATTTTGAATAATAATATTTTTATTAGTAAAGTCTTTTATATTTTCTTTTAAAGATTCATTAAATAAAGTATTAAAATCTTTTTTAGTTAAATTACAATTGTTTTTTGTAATATTAATCTCATTTGTTATTAAGATTTTATTATTAAATTCATTAGTATTAGATGATAAAACATTAAAATATATATAATCATCTTTACATTTTAAATTTGATTTATATGAACCTATATTATTTAATAAATAGTTAATATATACTACTTGATCTGGTTTTATCAAAGTTTTTTTATTATGATAAAGTTTATTAACACCATTTATTTTTATTTTATCTTCTAGGATAATATTAGTTAAATAAATTGGCTTTTGCATAAAAAATGCTTCCATTAAATCAAACATAGTTGTATAAATTGATTTACTAGTTTCTTCATTAATTTTAATTAAATTATTAATACTTTTTCGATCTGAATTTTTTAGTATTTCTTTTATATCTTTAGCAGTTACAACTAAAAAGTCAGTTCTTGTATTTTTGTTATTTAAAAAGAAATTTATTATTTCCTTTAGATCATTTTCTTTAATAGATTCATCTATTATTAAAAGATCTAAATGTGATAAATATATTTTATAATCCAAAGTTAAACTTAATTTATCCATTATGTCAGGAATAGTTGATCCATATACTTCATAAAGCAAGGAATCTGAATTAATTTCATTTGATTCTAAAATAGATACTGTTAGTTTATAAGAGTCTTTTTTTTCTATTCCAATGGAATGAATTACTCCTAAAGAGTTTAATTCTGTATAAGAATTACAACCAGTTAATGTAAATATAATAATTAATATAATAACTTTTTTCATTAATAACCTCTCTTTTTATTATTGCTTAGAATGGGATTTCTATATTTTTTCTTACTACTAATTTTAAAAAATGCATCTTTTTGTTCTTTAAAATTAATAGGTGCAAATGGATATAAGTAATCTTTGTTCATACTTTTAGCACTAGAAAGATTTGTAATTATTAAAATATTTCCAAGAAAAATTCCGTAAAAACCAAATATACTTGAAAGAATAATAAAGATGAATCGGTACCATCTAATTGAATTAATTGCTTCAATACTTGACATTATCATTCCACTAATTGCACTAATTGCAACAACAATAATTAAAATTGGTGATACGATGCCTGCCTGAACAATAGCATCACCTAATACAATTCCTCCAAGAATAGAAATAGCACTTCCAATGGTTGATGGTATTCTAATATCACTTTCTCTTATAATTTCAAAGATAATAATCATTAAAATGCCTTCTAGAAAAGCTGGAAATGGAACATTTTGTCTTTGAAGACGAAAATTTAAGAGTAAATTAATTGGCATACTATCAGGATTATGAGTTGTTAATGAAATATAGATAGCAGGTAATAAAATTGAAATAATAAAAGCTATAAATCTTATAAACCTTATAAATGTTGTATTAATTTCTTTTTGATAGTAATCATCACTTGTATGAAAGTAATCTAAAAAGAAAGTTGGTAAAATTAAAACTTCAGGACTGTTATCAACAATAAGTAAAATCTTTCCTTCTAAAAGTGAAAGAGAAGCAAGATCTGGTCTTTCAGTAGATTTTAAAGTTGGGAAAAAACTTTTTGATGTATTTAAATATCGTTTTACATAATTAGAATCTATTATTCCATCAATATTAATTTCTTTAAGTTTTTTATCTGTTTTAGAAATAAGATCACTTTTACATATTCCATTTATATATAAAAGTCCAACTTTAGTTTTAGTATATCTCCCTAGTTCATATGTTTTTACACATAAATTACTATCTTTAATTCTTCTTCTAATAAGTCCTAAATTAGTGTTATAGTGTTCTATAAAAGCATCCTTTGGACCAAGAATAGTTTTTTCATAATCAGCTTCCGTAACTCCTCTTGATAAATTGTTTCTTGTTTCAATACATAAAATGTTTTCATCTATTAATAAAATAGTAAATCCATTAAAAAGTCTTTCTTTTAAAGTTTTATAATCTTTTAAAAAACTAATATTATTAACAGGTAATAAGTTATAAATATAATTTATTAATTTAGTTTTATCTAAATAAATTAAAGTAGTAAGTTTTTTTAAAATAAACTGATTAATATCACTTGCTGATGTAATTGTTTCAATATGAATTAAATAAATAGAATAATTTGATAACTTAATTTCTTTTATAATCATATCATCAATATTTTCTTTTTCGTTTTTTAATAAATTTATATAGTTCATAGATCATCATCTTCCTTATTATTATTTTCTAAATCAAAAAAATAATACTAAAGTATTAATTGTTTAAAAATATAAATGTTTTTCATATTTTTAAACAATTAAATTATTATAAAATATGAAAAAAAATAAAATATTTTATTTTTTTTAAATTATTTTTTTTTTATTATATTATAAAGAGAGATATATTTATATACTTTTCCTCTTGTTTTACCCCCAGTAATAAAATAGAAAAAGTAAAATAAAATATCTCTCTATAACATTATATGATATAATTAAGCCGTTGGTGGTAATCTATATGAAAGTAAAAATTCTTAAATATGATGATCTAGGAAATGGAATATGTAAAATAAATGAAAAAATATGTTTTGTTAAAAAAGCACTTCCTTTTGAAATAGTTGATAGAAATATTTTAAAAGATAAAAAAAATTATATGGAAGCAGATATAATAAATATAATTGAAAAAAATAAGTCACGAATTGATCCTATCTGTCCACATTATTCTGAATGTGGAGGATGTAATTTTTTACATATAACAAAAGATTCTGAAATTGAATTTAAAAAGGAAAAATATCTAAATTATTTTAATCGATTAGATTCTTTATATTTAACAAAAGAATATTTTTATCGAAATAAAGTAGTTTTTCATGTAAAAAATGGACATCTTGGTTTTTATAAAGAAAAGAGTAATTCTTTAGTAGAAATTAATAGTTGTTATTTGGTTTATCCTGTTATAAATAAAATTTATACGCTTTTTAAAGAGAAAATAGATTTTAATTGGAATGGAAAACTCTTAATTAGAGCTAGTTCATCTAATGAAACAATGGTATCAATTGAAGGTGAATACAAATATGTTAATATCTTAAAAGAAGAAGATTTAATTAATAATTTAATTTATAATAATAAAGTAATCAAAGGACGAGACTATTTTATTGAAAAAATTGATTATTTTAAATTTAAAGTTCATTATAATGCTTTTTTTCAAGTAAATATACTTGGATTAAAAAAAATTTATCAAGTTTTAGGAGATTTCTTACAAGACAAAAAGTTTCAAGTAGCTTTAGATCTTTATAGTGGAACGAGCGTTTTAGGTATATATATGTCACGTTTTATTAAAAAAATTATTAGTGTTGAGGCAAATTCTGATGCAACTTTATGTGCTAAAGAAAATTTAAAACTTAATTCTATTTCCAATTTAAAAATTATAAATGGATTAGTTGAAGATTATATAGATACATTTAAAAATATTGATTTTATTTTACTTGATCCAGCTCGCCGTGGACTTGATAAAAAAACAATTGAGTATTTAAAGAAGATAAATGCATCTTATATCTTTTATATTGCTTGTGGATTTGATTCTTTGAAAAGAGATTTAAAGCTTTTAGATGATAGTTATGTTATTGAAAAAATAACTTCTATTGACATGTTTCCAAAAACTAATAATGTTGAAAGTATTTGTATTTTAAAAAGAAAATGATAAAAAGTATCTTTTTTTGCTTTTTTTACATATAATTTATTAGGTGGTTTTATGTCCAAAGTAGAGTTTAAAGAGTTTGTTAAAAGGAATCCTAATTTAATTTCTTTTGTTGAAAAAGGAGAAACCAATTGGCAAAAATTATATGAATTGTATGATTTATATGGTGATGATAATTCGGTGTGGGATAAGTATTTAAAAAAGAGTAATACATCAAATTCTATGAGTTTTGGAAATGTTAGTTCAAATTTTAAGGAATTAATAAATTTTATTCGAGGAGTGGACTTGAATACGGTTCAAAAAGGCCTTTCTAGTTTAGATAAAGCAATAGATGCATTTAAAGAGATTATTCCATCAAAAGAAGAATCTTTAAAAAATAATTATGAACCAAGACCAACTTATAAATATTTTGAGGATTAAAATGAGTATAGAAAGTCAATTTTATTTAAATAATAATTTAAATTTAAAAAAATTTTTACATGAAAATCCTAAATATTATAAATATTTAAATAGAGATCCAAGTTTTATAAGAGAACTAGAAGAATTAATGAAAGAAAAATATAAGTTAACTATTCCAGATAAAATAGATAAAATTAAAGATAAATTAGAGTTTGTGAATACTTTTATTGATATTTTAAATTAAATTTGATAAAATATTTTTGTGATTATTATGAAATACAATGACTTAATAAATGAATTTTTAGATTTATTAGATGAAGATTTATTTATTATTAAGATAAAAGAATTAAAAAAAAAGCTATTAAAAGATAAGTCTTTACTTGATAAAATAGAAGAATATAAACAACTAAATACTATTGAATTAAAGAAAAAACTATATGATAATAAAGATTATTTTGAATACTTAAAATTAGAAACAAGTATAAATATAATGATTCAAGATATTAAAAATAAATTTAAAATACTTTATTCTAGGAAGTGTATAAAATGAAAGTTATTAGTGGAAATTTAAAAGGTAGAGAGATTTTAGGATATAAAATAGATGGAACAAGACCTACAATGGATAGAGTAAAAGAAAGTATCTTTGGGATGCTTGAAGGAAATGTTTCAAATAGTATAGTTTTAGATCTTTTTGCAGGAAGTGGAAACTACGGAATAGAAGCAATTAGTTTAAATGCCAAACTTGTATACTTTAATGATATAAATAAAGAATGTATAAGAGTTATAAAAAAAAATATAGAAAAATTTAAAATTGATAATAAATGTATTCTTTATAACCTTGATTACTTAAAATGCTTAAAATTATTAAAAGAAAAATCACTTTCTTTTGATTTAATATTTTTGGATCCTCCATATAAATTACATGTATTAAAAAATATTTTAAACTTTATCGATCAAAATAGTCTATTAAATATAAATGGATTTGTTGTTGTTGAGTTACAAGATGAGGATCTAGAAGAGGAATACTTAAGTTTAAGGAAGATAAAAGAAAGAAAATATGGAGATAAAAAAGTATATATTTATAAAAATATAGGAGGAATTTGTGAGATTAAATAAAAAGGGATTTGCTATTTCAACAATGCTTTATGGACTTATTTTTGTAACTATTGCTGTATTTTATTTAATAGTTATAATTGTTAGTAATAGAAATCAAGTAAATACTAATTATGTAAATGAGGTTAGAGAGGAATTAAATAATTTATGAAAACTGAGGAGCTAAATATCCTCAGTTTTTGTATTTATTATTTTATTTAAAATATTATTTGCAATTTCTAAAGTTTTATTATCTACGTCATTTAAAGGATTATATTCAACAAGATCAAAAGATTTAATCTTTTTTTCTTTAGTTATTAAATTAACTATTTTATCTACTTCATCTAAATTAATTCCGTTTTTTTCTTTAACAGTAACTCCTTTAGCAATCGTTGGATCAATGACATCTAAATCAAAACTAAAATGAATACCATCAGTATTTTTATTTGCAATAGAAAATGCTTGTTGCATGATCTTTTCAACACCATATTCTTTTATATCTTTAGTTGTAAAAACAGTTACTCCCATTGTTTTTATGTTATTAATTTCTGACATAGCATTTTCTTCAAATGCTCGGTATCCAACAACAACTGTATTTTTGGGATTAAAATAAGTTTTATCATGGAAAATTGATAATTCTTCATTTAAACCATTTAAACAGGCTAAGGGAAGACCATGTAAATTGCCTGTAATTGTCGTTTGAAAAGTATTATAATCAAGATGAGCATCACACCAAATGAGGCCTAAGTTTTTATGCTTCTTAAGACTTGCAAGACCTGATGCAATTGCAATACTATGATCTCCTCCAATTGTTATACAAAAGTTATTTTCTTCTAAAATCTTATTGTAAAGCTCTTTATTAAAATTATTTACTTCAACTAAATTCTTTTTTAAGTCATTTGGATCAATACTTTTTTTAATATTATTATCTTGTTCTAAAAGAATAGTCTTATAGTTACTATAATTTGCTAATATTTTTTTAGGACCATTTCTAGCTCCATCTATATGAACTCCTAAATCAGATCCTGCACCTATTAATGTTATTTTTTTCATAAAATACCTCTTTTTTTTATTTTCTCTACCATTTTATCACAAAATAAGTTATAATGGAAGAGGATGGTATTTATGAAAAAATTAAATGAATTAATAAAAACACAATTTGATGTTAATGTTTACGGAATAAAAATCAATTCAAAAGAAGTAGTAAAAGGAGATATGTTTGTTTGTATAAAAGGAGTTCATGCAGATAGACATGATTATATTGATGAAGCCATTAAAAATGGTGCAAGTTGTATTATAGGAGAACGTGATATAGAATGTAGTATTCCTTATATTAAAGTAAAGAATACAAATTTTATATTACCTGAATTGTGTCGGAAGTTTTATGATTTTGATAGACTTAATTTAAAAATAATTGGAATAACAGGAACTGATGGTAAAACAACTACTTCAACCAGTATTCAATATTTAATAGGAAAAGATAAATGTGGTTATATTGGAACAAATGGAGTAAGTTGTAGTAAATTTACTCATGATAGCCCTAATTCTACTCCTGATCCAACTCTTCTTTATAAATATTTTAAAGAGTTTTATGATGCTGGATGCGAATATGTTGTTATGGAAGCATCAAGCGAAGGATTTTTACGTGGAAGATTGGATGGTTTATACTTTAAGGCTGGAGGTTACACAAATATTACATGGGAACATATTAATATTCATGGAAGTTTTGAAAATTATGTTAAATGCAAATTAAAACTTGCTAGTCAAACCAAAGGAAAATTTATAGTTAATTTAGATGATCCATATTGTTCTAAATTTATGGAAAAGTCATTAAATAGTTTAAGTTATGGAAGTACTCCTGAAAGTAATTTATACATAAAAGACTACGTAATAACATCTAAATACACGACAGTTACTTTTGTATATTTAAATAAAGAATATACTTTTACATCTCCACTTCTTGGAAAATTTAATGTTTCAAATCTTGCTTGTGCATTTCTTGTTTGTTTATCACTTGGATTTGATATGGAAACATTGATTGAAAATACTTTAAACATAGATGTTGCAGGAAGGCTTGAAATGATTGATCTTGGACAACCATTTAAAGTAATGGTTGATTATGCTCATACTCCAAATGGAATTAAATCTATTTTAGATTTTGTAAAAGTATTGGATGTTAATTCATCAATTGTTGTAATTGGATCAGCTGGAGAAAGAGATTCTAAAAAAAGACCTGTTATGGGACGCACAGTTATTGAAAATGCTGATTATGCAATATTTACATATGAAGATCCAAGATCAGAAGATCCTCTTGATATTATTAATCAAATGGTAAGTGAAATAGAAGATAAAAATAAATATGAAATAGTAATAGATAGAAGTCTTGCTATAAAAAGAGCTATAGAGTTAGCTGGTAGTAATGATATTGTTTTAATTCTTGGAAAAGGAAATGAAACTTATGAAAAGTTAAAAGATAAAACAATTTATTTCAATGATATAGAAGAAGCTAAAAAGTGGTTAAAAGAAAGAATGAAAAATAAAGTCGTTGAATAAGAAATAGTTTGTAAGATCTAAAGTGATGAATTTTAGATCTTTTTTGAAAAACTTTGTAATTTATCTTGAAATATAAGAAAAATATGATATAATTGTTATGTTGAGTGGGAGAGATCCTACTCTTTACTTTATAGGAGGGAGTAAATGGAAGAGAAAGTAAAAGAGTTATTAAAAGGAAAACTAGATAACTTAAATATGGTAGTTGATTCGGTTGTACTTGAAAAAGAGAATAATAATTTATTTTTAAGAATTTGTCTTGATAGTGAGAATGTTCTTGATCTTGATATGATAGTAGAAGCAACTAAGGTAATTGATCCAATTATAGAAAAAGCTGATTTAATAAGTGAAAAGTATGTATTAGAAGTTTATGGAAAAAGTAAGGGTGAGGAAAATGAAGAAAGTTAAAGAGGAAGTTGTTGATAAAGCCAAAGAGTTTTTAAAAGCAGTTGAAGGAATTGTTAAAGAAAAAAATATTGATAAGGAAATTGTTTTTGAAGCAATGGAAAATGGTTTAACAACAGCTTTTAAGAAAAATTATGGAAAGAGTAACAGTAAAGTTTTAATTAATCGTGATACCGGAGAAATTAAAGTATATTCTTATATAACAGTTGTTCCAAATATTATTGAAGTAACAGATGAAGACGGAAATGTTACAACAAGAGATATAAATCCAGGACTTGAAATAAGTTTAAGTGATGCTAAAAAAATAAATAAAACTTTAGAAATAGGAGATACAATTGATACTGAAATAGAACCAAAAGAAGAATTTTCAAGAGTTGCAACATCAACTGCCAAACAGGTAGTAATTCAAAAAATAAGAGAAGCAGAAAGAAGTAGTATTTTAAATGAATTTGATGGAAAAACTGGAGAGATGTTACTTGGAACAGTTGCTCTTGAAGACTCTGATAATTATTATATTGATTTAGGACGTAGTAATGGAGTTTTACCAAAAAGAGAGATTATACCTGGTGAGACAATTGAAATGGGATCAACTATTAAAGTTTATGTTACCAAAATTGATAATTCAGGACGTAATTTAGTTATTAAATTAAGTAGAACTCATTTTGGATTTGTAAAACGTTTATTTGAACTTGAAATACCGGAATTTACCGATGGAAGTATTTTAATGTATGCTGTTGCAAGAGAAGCAGGTATTCGTTCAAAAGTTGCAGTATATTCAGAAAATTCTAACATTGATCCAATTGGTGCATGTATTGGAGAAAAAGGAACTAGAATTGCCAATATTATAAAAGAATTAAAAGGAGAAAAGGTTGATCTTATAAAATATGATAAAGATCCTAAAATATTTATTGAAAATGCTTTATCTCCTGCTAAAAATTTAACAGTTTTGATAACTGATCCAAAGAAAAATGAAGCAATTGTTGTTGCTGATAATGAAAATTTTTCTCTTGCGATTGGAAAACGTGGAATTAATGCTAAACTTGCAAGTCGTTTAACAAAATATAAATTAGATATTAAGAATGAAAATGAAGCAAAAGATTTAGGAATTAAAATAGGATAATATATGAAAGTAAAAAAAATACCAGAGAGAACTTGTATTGTAACACGTGAAAAATTTCCTAAAAAAGATTTACTTAGAATTGTAAGAACACCTGATGGATGTATAGAAATTGATTTAACTGGAAAGAAAAATGGCAGAGGAGCATATATTAAAAAAGACTTAGATGTTTTAGAAAGTGCAAAGAAAAGTAAAGTACTTGAACATCATTTAGAGGTTATGATAGAAGATTCTTTCTATGATGAAATAAAAAAAGTAATTGAAAATAATTAGAAAGAGGTGGAGTTATGAGTATTTTAGAGTATGCAATGGATGTAAATAAGGATGTATCTGAAATAATTAAATTATGTAAAAGTTTAAATATTAAAAAAACTATGGAAGATGATATTTTAAGTGATGAAGAAATTATTATTTTAGATAATGAACTTGATTCTTTAAAAGAAAATGAAAATCCAGATTACGAAATTGATGAAGAACTTGAGAGTAAGGTAGAAACTTTAGTTAGCAAGATGGATATGAATTTAGATGATGTATCATCTAAATTAGAAAAAGTTAAAAGTAAAGTTGATAATAAATATGATGCTAAGGTAAAATTTCAAAAGGGAAGAAAAGAAATATATAAACATCGTGATAAATTAATGGATAATAAAGAAGAAGATGATGTTATTGTATATCATGAAAATATTACACCTGCTCATCTTGCAAGTATTTTAAAAGTTCCGGGAGCAGAAATTGTTAAAAAACTATTTAATTTAGGTATTATGGCTAATTTAAATCAGACTTTAAACTTTGATACTGTTGAACTTGTTCTTCTTGATTATAAAAAGAAATTAAAAAAAGAAGAAAGTGTTGATAAATCTAATTTTGAAAAATATGAAATAGTTGATAGAGAAGAAGATTTACAACCTCGTCCTCCTGTAATAACAATTATGGGACATGTTGATCATGGAAAAACAACTCTTCTTGATACAATCAGAAAATCAAATGTTGCAAGTGGAGAAGCTGGAGGAATTACTCAAGCAATTGGAGCATACCAAGTAGAAGTAAATGGACAAAAAGTAACATTTATTGATACTCCAGGACATGAAGCATTTACAGAGATGCGATCAAGAGGAGCTAAAGTTACTGATATTGTTGTTATTATAGTTGCAGCAAATGATGGAGTAATGCCACAGACAAAAGAAGCAATTGATCATGCACGTGCTGCTAATGTTCCAATTGTAGTTGCAATTAATAAAGTTGATTTAGCAGAATCTAATGTTGAAAGAGTTTTAACTGAATTAACAGAATATGGTCTTGTTCCTGAAAAATTTGGAGGAGATATTATTACATGTAATATTTCAGCTAAAACTGGTGAAGGTGTAAAAGAACTATTAGAAACACTTTTATTAGTTGCTGAAATGGCTGAATTAAAAGCTAATCCAAATCGATACGCAACTGGAACTGTAATTGAAGCAAGAACTGATCAAAAAATTGGAAGTATTGTTTCTTTACTTGTTCAAAGTGGAACTCTTCGTTTGGGAGATCCTGTTGTAATTGGTACAAGTTATGGAAAAATTCGAACTTTAAAAGATGATAAAGGTAATAATATTACTGAAGCTGGTCCTAGTACTCCAGTTGAAATTACAGGAATTAATGAACTTCCTCTTGCTGGTGATAAATTCATGGCTTTTGAAACTGAAAAAGAAGCAAGAAGTGTTTCAGTTGAAAGACAATTTAGAAGTAGAGATGCAGATACAAATAAAGCAGGAATGAGTTTAGAAGATCTATTTGGTATGGTTGAAGCAGGTGAAAAAGAAATAAATGTTGTTTTAAAATGTGATGTTAAAGGATCAGAAGAAGCAGTAAAACAGAGTTTATCAAAGATTAACGTTAATGGAGTTTGGGTTCATGTAATTAGATCAGGTGTTGGAGCAATCTCTGAAAGTGATATTATTTTAGCTAATGCTTCCAGTGCTATTATTATTGGATTTAATGTTCGTCCAAATAGTAAAATATTGGATTTTGCCAAAGAAAAAAATGTTGAAATAAGGCTTTATGATATTATTTATAAAGTAGTTGAAGATATGGAAGATGCTATTCGAGGAATGCTTGATCCAGAATATACAGAAAACATTTTAGGAGAAGCTGAAGTAAGACAAATATTCAAATTTTCTAAAATTGGAAATATTGCTGGGTGTCATGTTGTAAAGGGAATAATTAAAAACCAAAGCGATGCAAGAGTTATTCGTGATGGAGTAGTTGTTTATACAGGAAAGATTGCCTCCCTTCAAAGAGAAAAAGATAGTGTTAAAGAAGTAAAAAATGGATATGATTGTGGAATTACTATAGAATCATTCCAAGATATAAAAGAAGGGGATACTATAGAAACTTATGAGATGGTTGAGGTAAAAAAATAATGGAATCAATAAAACTTGAACGTTATAATAATTGTTTTATGGAACAATTAAATATAATATTTGGAACTGAGACAAAAAATCCTATTATAAAAAATGTCGTTGTAAATGCTGTAAAGATTACTAATGATTTAAGCTTTGCTAAAGTATATTTTACTTGTTTTAATGAAGATAAAAAAGAAGTTTTAAAAGAACTTAAAGCAAGTGCTGGTTTTTTAAGAAGTGAACTTGCTAAAAAAATAGATATTAGACATATTCCGTCCCTTACTTTTGTATATGATGAATCTTTAGAATATGCTATTAGAATCGAGAATAAAATCAAAGAAATTAATTTGAAGTCAAATAAAGAAGTTGAATAAATACTTCTTTTTTTGCAGTTTAAATTTTTGTTTACTAGATTTCTAATTTTTGATATAATATGCATGGAAGTGATATCTATGGAATTAAAAGATGTAAAAGGGATTGGACCAAAAAGCTTAACTTTATTAAATAAATTAAATATCTATAGTGTTGATGATTTAATCACTTATTATCCTGTTAGATATGATGTATTAAAAAGAACGGATTTCAATGAAATAGATCCTGATATGAGAGTAATTGTAGATGGAAAAGTAGAATCTATTCCTTTAGTCATTCGAATTAAACAAGGACTTAATAAAATGAACTTTCGACTTGTAACAAATGATCGAATTTTTGGTGTTTCTATTTTTAATCGAGCTTTTTTAAAACAACATTTAGCTTTAGGATCAAATATTATAGTAATTGGAAAATACGATAAAACTAAAAATGTAATAACTGCAAGTGATATAAAGCTTGGAAGTCTTGGAAATGCAACTAAAATAGAACCAGTTTATCATTTAACAAATGGATTAACTAATAAAAATGTTTCAACTTTTATTAATATGGCTCTTTTATCAGTTGGAAGAAATATATTTGATGCAATACCAGATTATTTAATTGAAAAATATAATTTTTCAAGCAAAAAGATAGCTTTAAATATTATTCATAATCCAAGTAATATAGAAAAATTAAAAGATGCTAAAATTAGATTAAAATATGAAGAACTATTTGAATTTATGTTTAAAATTAATTATTTAAAAAAAGAAAATACAAAATTATCTGGTATAAAAAGAAAATTATATAAAAAAGATTTAACTGAAGTTTATAAAATTTTGCCTTTTCATTTAACAACTGATCAAAAAAATGTATTAGAAGAAATAAGACTTGACTTAAATAGTGATAAAAGAATGAATAGATTATTACAAGGGGATGTTGGATCAGGAAAAACAATTGTTAGTATTATAGCTATGTATTTGAATCATTTAAGTGGCTATCAAAGTGCTTTAATGGTACCAACGGAGATTTTAGCAAATCAACATTTTAATAACATTAAAAACATTTTAAAAGATAAAGCTAGTGTTGCTCTTTTAACAGGGTCAACTCCCAAAAAAGAAAAACTAAAAATATATAGTCAACTTGAGAATGGAGAAATTTCAATTATTGTAGGAACTCATGCTTTAATTCAAGATGATGTTATTTATAAAAACTTAGGATTAGTTGTAACTGATGAACAACATCGTTTTGGTGTAAATCAAAGAGAAA
>CAMVCF010000015.1:0-25747 GCA_947165945.1 uncultured Clostridia bacterium
GGTGGGTATCCTTACTAGTCTTTAGGATTCCTAAGAACTCACATACTTTGGCATTCAACACCGACTATTGCTCGGGATTCCCGTATTTAATTCAATGTAGGATTTATACTAACAATGTATCAAATTATCTAGACAACCTAATAATAACATATTTTTATTTATTTGAAAACTCCTTTTTACCAATTTGACAAAATTTAACAAGTTAAAAATAATTACATAAAATATATTGGTGATGTATATGTATCTAAACATTAACAACATCAAATTATACTATGAAAAATATGGAAATAAAGAGCAAAAAATACTTATTCTTCCAGGTTGGGGTAATAATCGATCAACTTTTTCATATCTTATCAATTTTTTAAAAGAATATTTTACAATATATATATTAGATTATCCTGGATTTGGAAATTCTTCTTTTCCAGATAAAGATTTAACAATCTATGATTATAGTGATCTAATAATTAGCTTTATTAAAACGTTTAATTTAGAAAACTCTATTTTAATTGGTCATTCATTTGGAGGAAGAATTATTTCTATTTTAACAACTACTTCAAATATTCATTTTAAAAAAGTATTATTAATTGATGTTGCTGGATTAAAAAATAAAAATATAAAACTTTATTTAAAACAAAAATTATATAAATTATTAAAAATCATAAAACATATTTTACCAACTAAAATAAAAGATAAATATCAAAACTATTTATTTTCAAAATTTGCATCAAGTGATTATAAAACTCTAGATTTAAGACTATTTAAAACATTTCAAAATATTGTTAGAGAAGATTTATTAAAATATTATAAAAAAATAACTTTACCACTACTTATTCTTTGGGGAGAAAATGATAATATTACTCCACTTAAAATGGGAATAAAACTAAATAAAATTATTAAAAATTCTTATCTTATAAAAATTCCAAAGACTAATCATTTTCCTTATTTAGAAAGACCATATTTAGTATCATCAATTATATTTGAGTATTTAAAAAAAGATATTATTTAAGATAATTTTTACTCTTTAAATAACTATCTTTTTCATTATATATAATATCTATAAATTCAATTATACTTATTAAATTATCAACCATATCTATATCTATATAATAATATTTATCATCATAATAAATATTATTGTAATTTTTAAATATAAAATAATCTTTTGATCTTAAATAAAAACTTTTATTTTTATAAAACTTTACTTTTAAATCAATTAGATCTGGGTTAAATAATAATTCTTTGGTAGAAATAATTTCTAGAATTGTTCCATATTTTTTATTTTCATAAGCTATACAATCATAAAAACCATGAATATCAATATTATAATATTTTATTAATTTAATAAAAATTTTTTTTATTTCTTTTATAAGCACTTTTTCATCTATTGAACTAAAAAAAAAGTTATATAAATACAAAATAATTTTATCTTCATTTATTTCTATTTTCATATTAATCAATAGTATTATATGAAATAATAGAACTTGTGACTTTTTAATTTTAATTATTACTTATTTTGTTAACTTTTTCTTAAATTCATCAATTACTGGAGTAATATTAGCACAACTCATAAAACAAATTACACTACCTTTATTCTCTAATAATTTATCAACTGATTCAATACTTAATTTTTCACAATTATTGATTTTAGATATTAAAGTATCACTTGTTATTCCTGGATAATCTAAAGGATTTTCTCGATCACACTTTATATCCATTACATAAGATTTATCAAATTTTGACAATACTGTTGCAAAATCTTCCATAAAATCTTTTGTTCTTGAATAAGTATTTGGTAAAAAAACAGCACAAATATTTTTATCTGGATACTTTTGACGCGCGCTATCAAGAGTTGCACGAATTTCAGTTGGATGATGAGCATAATCATCAATAATAATTGTATCTTTAATTATTTCTTCATTAAATCTTCTTATTGCCCCCTTGAAGCTTTCTAATTTTTCTCGAACAATATTTTTATCTACTTGATAAATGATAGATACCATAATACAAGCAAGACTATCTAAAATCATATGTCTACCAAATAAATTTAATTTAAAAGTATTATAATATTCTCCTTTAAAGTAAACATCAAAAATACTTCCATCACTTGATAACTTTAAGTTTTTAGCAATTAAATCATTATTATCATTAAATCCATAATAATAAGTATTTTTATTTGTTTTAATTTTTAAAACGTTAGAATCATCTCCACATAAAATTAAATTATCACTTCTATTTGCAAGTATTGAAAAATTAGCTATTATATCATCTATATCTTTATAGCACTCGGTATGCTCTAAATCAATATTAGTTATAACTAAATTCTTAGGATAATAAGATAAGAAATGTTTATTATATTCGCATGACTCTAATACAAATAATTTATTTTCTGGGTTTCCATGTCCTCTTCCATCTCCAACAAAATAATTTACCCCAAAAACAGTATCTAAAATACTTGAAATCATTAAACTAGTTGTTGTTTTTCCATGAGTTCCTGATACACTTATTGTTTCATACTTTTTGGTTAAACTACCAATTAAATCTTGATAACGAATATACTTTAAATTAAAACTTTTTAACCTTTTTAATTCTTTATGATCAGGATTTATTGCATTTGAATAACATACAATAAAGTCCTTATCCGGAATAAATGAATTATCATGATAGATCTTAATTTTTCTTTCTTCAAGTCCTTTAAGAGTAAATTTATATTCAGTGCTATCATCGTATCCAACAACACTATTTCCAAGATCATGTAAAATACCTGCAAGAGCACTCATACCTGATCCTTTAATACCAAGTAAATAATATTTATTCATAAGTAATATTTCCTTTCTTTTTCTTATTATATCATATGTTTTAAAAAATTAAACTTTTTTTATTTTCTAATTTTTTTATAACAAGTTAATAATTCTAGTATTTTTTAAAATATTTTAGTATAATAAAATTTGTGATTTATATGAATGTTTTAGAAAAATGTAATTTATGTAATAGAAATTGTTTAGTTAATCGTTATAAGGAAGTTGGATATTGCAAACAAACTGAAAAAATTAGAATTGCTAAAGCAACACTTACCTATTTTGAAGAACCTTGTATTTCAAATAATAAAGGATCAGGAACAATATTTTTTTCAGGGTGCAATTTAGGATGTGTTTTTTGTCAAAATGATTATATTTCAAAAAATAATTATGGAAAAGATATTACTTCAGAAAGACTTTCAGAAATTATGTTAACTCTTGAAAAAAAAGGAGCTATTAATATTAACTTAGTTACTCCTACTCCTCATATTTTAGGAATTAAAGAAGCAATTATTAAAGCTAAAGAAAAAGGACTTAATATTCCAATAATTTATAATACAGGATCATATGATACGGTTACTGCTTTAAAAGAACTTGATGGTCTTATTGATGTTTATTTGCCAGATATGAAGTATTTTGATAATAAATATGCAATTAAATACTCCAAAGCTCCTAATTACTTTGAAACTGCATCCCTTGCTATTTCAGAAATGTTTAAACAAGTTGGACCTTGTAAATTTGATCAAAAGGGAAATATACTAAAAGGTGTTATTGTAAGACATTTAATGCTACCTACTTTAAAAGAAGATTCAAAAAATGTACTAAAATACTTGTATGAAACATATAAAGACTCAATTTATTTAAGTATTATGAACCAATATACCATTATAAAACCTTTAAAATATCCTGAATTAAATCATAAAATAAAAGAAAAAGACTACAATGAAGTTATAGACTTTTGCATCAATATTGGTATTAAAAATGCCTTTTGCCAATTAGATAATACTAGTAGTAAAGATTTTATTCCAAAGTTTGATCTAGAAGGAGTTTAATCTTTAATTATTATATCAATAATCTTTGAATCAACTTCAAAGATTACTTTTTTTATATCCATAGAATCAAATATACTACTAGCAAGAGAATATGTTACACTTTCTAAATTAGAATCATTTAAAGAATCAAATGTCAAAGTTAAAACATCTTTATCTATTTGAAAATTAATATCCATTTCCCTATTTAAATAACTACTTAAATTTGTTCCTGTATGAGTACTTCCTTTTAAAGAATCAATTATTATTTTTATTTTAGAATCTTTTGAGTTTACATATTTAGTAACTGGAACAAAATAATCATTGTTATTAATATTACATACATAGTAAATAACTACTTTTTCAATATCTTTCATATTATTTATTTCATAATTTTTATTAATTCCAAAAGATTGATTTAATAGAATTGGTAAAGTTTTATTACTTTTTTCTAACTTACCTAATTGTTTTCCATCTAAAGTAATTTGAACATCACTAATTTCTTCTAATTCAAGAATTGTATATACTATCCCCTCTATTACTTTTTCTTCTAAGTTTTTATTTACTTTTAATAAATCTTTAGAAAAATCTATTTTAGCTATTCTATTTTCAACAACAATACTATTTATAGTTGCATTACTTGGAATAAATCCTTTTAAAGGACTAAACTTTTTATTATTAACTGATAATTCTTTTAAAAGATATGAAATATTATTAATAGTATTATTTTTTAATAAAACATCAACCTTTACTAAATAATTATCTTCATTTAATAAATATAGATGACCAACTTTAAAATTACTAACATATTCAGTTTCAAGAATATTTTTATCTTTATTTATTTTCAAATGATCAAAAGAAATTATAATTAACATAATAAATAAAACTAAAGTAGTTAAATAAATTTTTTTTAATGCTTTTCTTTTTAACATAAATCACCTAATTTATACTATGAAAAAACGTACTAAAATAGTACGTTTTAAAGTGATATTTCATTTAATTTTAAAAGTTCAACAACAGCTGCAGCGCGACCTTTTACTCCAAGTTTTTGCATAGCATTTGATATATGATTACGAACAGTTTTTTCAGATATTTCAAGAATTTTTGCTATTTCTTTTGTTGTTTTATTTTGAATTAATAACGTAAATACCTCTTTTTCTCTTACTGTTAATATATTTTTCATACCATTCTCCTACATGGTATTTTATGCAAAATAATAAAATATGTTAGTTCTTAAAACTAATTGAAATATACATTTTATTATCAAATTCTTCTTGTAAACTTTTCATAATATTAACAGCTAAACTTTTATCATGATTATCTGACTTAATAACAACAGAAACCACATCATCTTTTATCTTTATAAAACTATCAAGCGAAAATTCATCTTTTATTTTCTTCTCAAGCATAGCCTCCTTACTACTTATTTCAGAAATATATCTTAAATCTTCGTATACTTCATTTTTTTCATCAACTGTTAGTTTATTATCTGAAAGTTTACTTTGAAGTTCATTTAAAAGTAAATTTCTTTCCTCTTCAAGTTCGACTCGCATGCTTGTTATAATACTTGTTTCTTTAACTGATTCCTGATCATTTTCAATTACATTATTAACAGTATCTTCTATTCCAATACTACCATTATTAGTAAGTAACAACTCATTTGGCATTGTAATATAATACACACTAAGAACTAAAGCTAAACTTGTTAGTGTTAAAAACCACAATCCTTGTTTATTAACCATATAAAAAGTCCTCCTATTAAATTATATTAAGGAAGACTAAATATATGCTTATCTTTTAAACGCTTTTTTTAATATTTTTTCTAAATTATGAAATATATCATAAGTTCCTCCAGCCAAAATTCCAGAAATCATAATGGATGTTTCTATATCTTTTGTGATAATCCATTCAATGACTGTAACAATAACTCCAACTAATAAATTCTGTAAAGGAATCATTTCATTTTTTATAAATGAACTTTTTTTAGAAAAATAACCTAAAATTAAAGTAGCAAAAAAAGTTACTAAAGAAATAAGATCTACTGTCGACATAAACACCTCAATAGATCTTATTCTACTAATTATAAATTATACTTTTTATTTTCTTTTAACAAATGAATCTATATCTATTTCTAAATCACGAACATAAGCAATTTGATCATTCCACAAATAATCTTTCAAAGAAATCTCATCTATTTCTCTTATTGCATCCCTATTTAATTTTAAATATTCAATATTTCGATGAAGTTCTTTTAAAATAATATCTAAACAATTTATTTGATTTTTTATCTTATTTAATTGAATAGGCTCTTTACCACTTTTTTCTAATTCTTGTAGTTTATTAATAACAGTTACTAATTTATAAGATAAATCTCTATAAATAATCCTTAAAGCACTTAATTCATCCATTTTTACTTTAGGTACTTCTTTCTGAATATTTTTTGTTTCATCAAAAGATTTTGACTCTTCAACATTTTTTGTTACAGGTTTAGTATTAATCTTTTTATAATGAATTTCTCCAATATATCTAAACTCTTTATAAGAATCAATAAAATTTTCATGTGTTTTTATTGTAATTCGATTTAGAATTTTATTTAATTTTAAATATGTTTTATTATTTCTATAAAATGGATTATTTCTCAATTTAAAATACCTAGTTAAATATTTTTTTATCTTATTTCTTTCTTTTACATTCAAATATTTATAACTATCTTTATAATATTTAAAGGCATTTTTACTATTTCCTATATTTCTTTTAAATAGATGATTAGATACTACATTAATTACTTTATCAAATAAGTAATTCAAATCCTTCTGATATTCAACCTCATTTTCTATTTCATCTACTTTAAGATGATTTTTTTCTTCTTTAAATAACTCTTTTAAGTTATTTTCTTTCTTTATAACATCATGTTTTTGATAAGATATAGATAAATCATTTTGACTATTAATTTCTTTTCTTACAACATTATCACTTTTCTTATTATTTTTTAAATAACTTCTTCCAAGCTTTATAAATTCATCACATGAATTAATTTTTTTATTTGTTAGTTTATATAATTCACTAAAAAGTCTATTTAATTCACGATAATTTTTTCTAATTGCTAGAAAAAAATTATTTTTATGATTTTTAAAATAAGAATTTAAGTACTTTTCAATACTATTTCCTTAGGGTGAAAATACTTATTATTTTTTAAATAAAAATAATAAAAAGCTTTTTCAGATATTTTAAAGTTTTCAACAAATAAATCTTTTAAAACTGAATTAATTATTTTATCAAAAATAGATATAACTTCTTGATTTTCTTTAGATTCGATAAAATCAACTTTTCTTTTTTCCTTTAATTCACAAACATCTTCTTCAAAACTTTTTGATATTTCGTTTCTTTCTTTTCTTTGAACTTTTTCTTTTGTTATAAATTCATTTAACGTAATTGCATCACGACCAAAAGGATGTTCTTTTTTATTTTCTTTTTGAAATAATCCAAATAAACTATGTTTCATATACATCTCCCCATTTAACAAGCACATATCTTAACATATTTTATCGAATTTTGCAAGTTTTTATCTAAAATTCTGTAATAATTTAAAATTGACAGTTTGAAAAAAAATTTATATAATAATTTTGAATTTTATTTGAAATATATTAGTTAAATCATATTAAAAATATGTTATTAATATAGTTGACTTTTAATATGAAATTAAAAAAAAATATTGACAAACAAAAATATTTATAATAGAATAAGTTTCATAAATTATTTACACATGTTTACATTTTGTGTTATAATTTTGTTGAATAATAATACTATATTTATAGTATAATATTATTGACGGGAGATTGTGGCCCCAGCCTAGCTTCGGCGACCCTTATGGTAAAACGCAAAATAGAAGAACCTATTGCCTAACTTCTCGTTAGGTTGCCACTAAGGAACTTATCTTTATGGTAAGTTCCTTTTATTTTTAAAAAGAGGTGTAATAATGTTAGAAGATGCAATTAATTCTTTTGAAGAATTAAAAAAATATGTTTTTATAGTAAATAGAGGAGATAATAACAAATCACTTTTTATACTGTTTAATAATGAAAATTTTTATCACTTACTTGGGTTACATAAAACTAATTTAGATATGTTTTTCCCTGATTATATAAAAACAATGGGTAGAAAATACGAATACATGAAAAAAAAGAAAAAACAATTTAGTGGTATTATAGAAAACCAAGTAAAAGATAAAGATACTCTTTTATTAAGAATTAAAACATTTTCAAATATTATTGATTTATTAAAAAGCAATCAAAATATATCTTTATTTAATTTAAAAATAGTTCCAAAAAATAGTTCTTATAAAGGTGATTATGGATTATTAAAGATATATGAAAATATATATTGTTTATTAGGATTAAAAGGTACTACAGAAATGGATAGAGTTATAGTTTGTGCTCCTCAAAGTTGGATGGCAAACACTAGAGCAATTCAATTAACAGAATTTAAACGTCCACTCTATCTTGAAAGAATTACAGCTATATCTAGGGAATTATATGATGAAGAAACAAACACAATTTGTATATAAAAAAAGACATCGTGCTACCAACATGAAGTCAAAACACTATAATTAGTATATAGAAATAAAAACGTCGGTCAAAATTATTTCTTTTTTTATACCTAAAATTATAACAAATTAAATAATAAAAGTAGTAAACCAACAAAAGATGATAGACAATATTTTTTTTATAATTAAATATAGAGATATTTTAGGAAATGTTCACGATTACACTTCACCAAAATATAGAAGCAAAATATAAATTAAAAGTTAAAGATAATAAAACATTATTAAATAATATAACTATAGATCAAGCTTTTTAAAAATATATAATAAAAAAGAAAATGAATAAAAAAACTATCTTTAAAATTAAGAATTTATATAAACAACTCAATATTATTAAATCTGAATTAGCTTGTATAAAAGAAATGTTAAATAATTTATAAAAAGTGTGTTTAGAAAAATAAAAAACCTTATTTTATAAGGTTTTAAATACTAAATGGTGGAGCATAGCGGGATCGAACCGCTGACCTTCACGGTGCAAACGTGACGCTCTCCCAGCTGAGCTAATGCCCCAAATATATTCTATACGTCATGCGACATATAGAATTATATTATAAAACCTTTCTAATTGTCAACATTATTTTGTAAAAAAGTAATTAAATTTTCTAATTTTACTTCAAATTCTTCTTTGGTAAACATATTTTTTACTCGAAGAATACCAGTTTCTAGTTCATTACTACCGATAATACTTATAAAATGAATATTCATGCATTCTGCATATTCAAAACATTTACTAACTTTTTTCTTATTCATCTCAATTAAAACTTTAATATTACTTTCTCTTAACTTACTAGCAAGTTTTAAAGTTTCAATATTTGTATCAAGTGGAACTAAATAAAGATCGATCAAAGAATCATTATTTAATTCTTGTTTTAAAATTGCATAAATTGGCTCAAGTCCAAAAGAAAGTCCTATTGCCGGATAACTTTGCCCATTATTCATAAAATCTGTAATAATCTTATTATATCTTCCACCTGCTCCTATTGCTGATGTAATTCTTAACTTTTTATCATAAAACTCAAAAACAACTCCAGTATAAATAGTAAGTCCTCTTGCTAAAGTTGGTGTAAAAGTACAATTTGATAAAATATTTAATTCTTTTAAATAACTATTTAATTCTGCTAATTCATTAAGTCCTTCTTTAATTTCAGTATTAGTAGTCTCTTTAAACATAGTATTAAATTTTTCAAATGAATAAGTAAAATAATCTAATAATTTATTAATTTTTTCTGGTTCAATTTCGATTTTTTCAAGATTATTAACTAACTCTTCTTTAGATATTTTTTCCATTTTATCAATTATACCAATGACTTTTGAAACTTTTGATTCATCTATTCCAACATCCTTAATAAGGCCTGACATCAACTTACGATTATTATATTTTACTATAATATCTATTCCTAAATCTTTATAAGTATTAATAGCCATTAAGATCTGCTCTGCTTCAATCATTCGGTTATCAATTCCAACAACATCAATATCACATTGATAAAATTCTCTAGTTCTTCCAAGTTTTACAGGACCATTTCTAAATACCTTTCCTATCTCATATCTTCTAAAAGGTAATCGTAAATCTTTATTTAACCCTATTACTTTGCAAAAAGGGACAGTTAAATCATAACGAAGTCCTAAATTCCTATCTCCTTGATCTTTTAATTTATAAATTTCACTTAAAATCTCAGCATCATCACTATATTTATAAGCAAGTAAATCATAATAATTTAAAATAGGAGTTTCAATTGGTAAATATCCATATTTTTCAAAATTATTTCTTAAAACATTCATGATTTTATTACGGATTATTTGATCATTTGGTAAAAAATCATCTGTTCCTTTTAAGTTTGCAAGCTTCATAATATCATCCCTTTCCTATTTATCTCTTACACTACAATTTAATTTAGATGTAACAGTATCTATTATTTTATTAAATACTTCCATAACTTCATCTTCAGTTAAAGTCTTTGATATGTCTCTAAATTCTAAATTAAAAGCAATTGATTTTTCACAACTATCTAATTTTTCACCTACATAAATATCAAAAATACTTATCTTATTTAAAAGTTTTCCACCACTTTTCTTAATAATATTAACGATTTCTTCTGATTTTATTTTTTTATTTACAACAAAAGCAACATCTTTACTTATAGATGGAAACTTTGGTATTTCTTTATAAGTCATTCTACTTGGCTTACTTTCAAAAAGTTTTTCTAAATTTATTTCTAAAACATATACCTCATCTTTCATAATACTTGGATGAAGTTTACCAATAATTCCAATTGGTCTTCCTTGTAAAATGATACTTGCACTTTGACTTGGATGAAGTTCATCAGGAATATTTTCATCTACAATGAAACTAAATCTATTCTGATATCCTAAATATTCAAGTAATTCTTCAATAAGTCCTTTAATTATATAGAAATCAACTTTTACAGACGGAATATCAACCCCATAATCACCAGACATTAAAATAGCAAGTTTATTATCCTCTTTATATTCATTATTTTCTTTATAAAAACCTTTTCCTATTTCAAATATTGAAATATTAGTTTGATTATGAGATTTATTATATTTATAAATATCAACAAGAGATGATAGTAAACTATATCTTAAAGTATTTCTATCTGAACTCATTGGATCATTTAATTTTACTTCTTGAAAATTATCTTTTGTATATTTATGAACATCATCACTTGATATTAAAGTATAACTTAAAGTCTCATTTAAACCTAAATTTGCTAACTTATGTTTTATTTCTCTTTTAGTTTTATCATACCATCCTGTAACTAAATTCAATTTTGGAAGTTTACCTGTAATCTTATCCATTCCATAAAGACGTCCTACTTCTTCAATTAAATCTTCTTGAATTGCTATATCAAGTCTTCTTGTTGGAACAATTACATGTAGTTTTTCTTCATCTTCTTCTACCTTAAAATCTAAACTTTTTAAAATAGAAATAACTTCATTTTTAGGAATAGCAATTCCAAGTACTTTATTAATTTTATTAAATTCTAATTCTATTTCTTTATCAGCTAAATTTATTTTATTAAATTCAACTATACCACCAACAACTTCTGCATCTGCATATTTTTCAAGTAAATGACAACTTCTCTTAATAGCCATATAAGTTCTTTTTGGATCAAGTCCTTTTTCAAAACGATTTGAAGCTTCACTTCTAAGTATCTTTTTAGATGTTTTACGAATACTTGTTGGATCAAAGATTGCTGACTCGAGAATGATATCTTTAGTATCATTCTCTACTTCTGTTGATAATCCTCCCATAACACCAGCAAGCCCTATAGCTTCATTTTTATTTGCTATTACTATATCATCACTTGATAAAACACGTTCTATATTATCTAAAGTAGTAAGATGTTCACCATCCATAGCCTGCCTTACAATTAAAGTATCACCAAGCCTATTTGCATCATAATAATGAAGTGGTTGACCTGTTTCAAGCATAACATAATTTGAAATATCAACAACATTATTAATTGGTCTTATTCCTGAGGCTATAAGACGATTCTTGATAAAATCAGGACTTTCTTTTATACAAACATTTTTAACCTTTTTAGCTAAGAATAGTTTACAATTAGAAGTTTTAATATCAATAGAAAACTCTTTATTTAAATCATTACTATCTTCATGAAAATCTAAATTGATATCTTTAACTTTTTTATTATAAATAGCACCCATTTCATAAGACATTCCAAGAATTGATAATAAATCTCCTCTATTGCTAGTCAATTCAAAATCAATTACCTCGTCATCTAGTCCTAACGCTTTAATAGGATCAATTCCAACCTCTACATCACTATCAAATTCATGAATTCCTTCTTTATCCTTATTACTTAAATATTTATTATCTAAACCAAGTTCTTGAAGAGAACATAACATCCCATTTGATGTGTATCCGCGAATAACACTTTTTTTAATTTCTCCACCAGGAAGACGTGCTCCAGGAAGAGCAACAATTACTTTTAAGCCACTTCTTACATTAGGTGCTCCACATACAATATCTAATACATCAGATCCAATATTTACACGACAAGTATGTAAATGAGTTTCTGGAATACTTTCACATTCAAGAACTTCTCCAGTAATTAAATTTGTGCAATTAATAAGATTCCCTGCATAGTCATATTCATTACCAACATTTGTCATATCATTTGCAATTTTATCTATACTTAAATTTTCATCTAGATCAATATAATCACTCACAAATTTACGACTTAATAACATCTTAGTTCACATCCTTTCTATTAAATTCTTCTAAAAATCTAATATCATTAGAGTATATTGTTCTAATATCAGGAATTGCATATTTAAACATAGCAAATCTATCTATTCCTGTTCCAAAGGCAAATCCTTGATATTTCTTAGAATCATATCCAGACATTTCAAGAACATTTGGATGAACCATTCCGGCTCCAAGTACTTCTATCCATCCTGTTTGTTTACAAAGAGAACATCCTTTTCCTAAACATTTAAAACAAGTAACATCTACTTCTACAGATGGCTCTGTAAAAGGGAAAAATGATGGTCTAAAACGTACTTTCGTTTTTTCCCCTAAAATATGTTTACAAAATAATTCAAGAGTTCCTTTTAGATCAGCCATTGAAATATCATGATCAATTACTAATCCCTCTATTTGCATGAACTGATGTGAATGAGTTGCATCCTCATCTCTTCTATATACTTTTCCAGGGCAAACAATTCTAATAGGTCCTTTTTCAATATTTTCTCCCATAGCTCTTGCTTGAGCAGTAGATGTTTGACTACGAAGTAAGAAATTTTCAAATTCATCTTCTAAATAAAAAGTATCTTGAGCATCCCTTGCTGGATGTCCTTTAGGAATATTTAATTTTTGAAAACAATTTTCATCACTTTCAATTTCAGGTCCATCATATACTGTATATCCCATTGAAACAAATAAATCCTCAAAATCTTCTGTAACCCTTGTCATAGGATGAAGAGATCCAGTCTTTATTCTTCTTCCAGGAAGTGATATATCAATTGAATCTTTCTCTAATCTTAATTTTAATTCCTTGTCTTCAATTTCTTTTAATAAAGAGTCAAGTTTACTAGTTACTTCATTTTTAATTTCATTTAAAAATTTACCAAATTCTTTCTTTTCCTCATTTGGAATTTCTTTCATTTTAAGACTTAATTTAGTAACAATTCCATCACGTCCAAGAAAAGATGCTTTAACAACTGCTAACTTATCTTTAGTATCAACTTCCTTTAAATCATTTTCTAATTTTTCTATTATATCTTTTCTTTGTAATTCATTTTCCATTTTAATCCTCCTCTTAAATAAATTCTAATATATTCAGCTATTTCTTTTTTTCTTTCTAAATCATTTAAATCTCCAAAGAATACCTGATGTCTTTCTCCTTCTAAATAAGTTAAATATTTACTTTTAGACTTTAAATTATTAAATATCAATACCCCATTTTCAATAGGAACAACTTGATCAGCATTACTTTGTAACACCAGTGCATCACAAGTAATTCTATTTAAACAACTTTGCTTATCTTTAACAAGTTTAGTAAACTCCAAGAAAAAAGGAATACTTGTTTTAATAACTCTTGTTAAAACTTCTAAATAATCTTTATAATCCTTATTATTTATAATATCAATTTTATTTTGTTTAAAATTTAAATAATGAAATGCTGCATTTAAAAAGACAACTTTTTTAACTTCAGGATATTTACTAGCTAAATAGCCTGCAAGTATTCCACCCATCGAATGACCTATAACATAAATAGATTTATAACCATACGAAATAATCTCTTCTATCCAATTGTCAACAAATTTAAGCCACTCAGTATACTCAACTTTTTGATAATTATCATTTGTATGATGACCAGGTAAAGTCCTTGCAAATACATTAAACTTCCTATCTAAATTTAAATAATTAGTAAGATATTCATTATCATATAAACTTCCAACAAAACCATGAATAATTAAAACAGCTTTCATTAATATTTCCTCCCATTATAACAAAAAAGAACAGTACAAGAAGTCTAATAGACGGTACCATTCTTATTTTAACTTAATTACCTTAACGCGGATTATCGTTTTATTTCAAGAGCCGAATTCATCTATTTCCATTATAGTTTTACACCTACCAACTACTCTCTTTAAATATCTAATAGATTACTAATTCTCCATCACTAATAAATACAAGTATACATTATAGCAAATTATAATTTTTTTGTAAATAAAGATTAATTTAATTTATCAAGAAAATTATTTATTTCTAAAAAACAATCTTTTCTTTCTAAAATCATCTTTATTTTTTTTATTAATTTTTCTTCTTCCTCTTTTTTACCAAATGAAATATTTGACAAATTTTCATATGTTTTATAATTATTAATATTATTATTTATTTCTAATAGTTTTTCATTTTTATTCACAATAACAAAACTAATATTTGATTTTTTTAATTTATATATAACTTTATCATAACTATTATTACCAAAACTAATAATATTATCTTTTAATAAATAATCAAATAAATACCACATTATCTTAGCATCTACATTAAATGTTTTATAAAATATTCCTTCTTTAACAATAACTATACTATCAAAATTACTATCTTTAAAACTATTATATATATCTATACTTTTCACTTTAAAATCTAACCTCTCCAACTTCTTAATTTGTTTAAAATAACCATAGTAACTTGCATAGGACTTAATATATCTTAATTTATCATAGTTTTATCATATGTTTTTAAGTTTGGAATACTAGTTTACTCCAAAGATTTAATCGTATATGGATTATTAGCCTCTCCTGTTCCTCCATCTATCTCTATTCCATGCTTAAGTGAAATAGATGGACGCACGCCGCCCGACGTAAGATTGACATCAATGCTGAGCATACTACCCGCTGCCGCCACGTACATCTCGTACGCATAGTTGATGTTCATGCTAGAAGGCGAGAGAAGCCAGTACCAGCTTCCTGTTTTTAAATAATAGTTATTATTTGATGTACTCCATACACCTCCGGCTATTGCCACTTCATCGGCTGTTAATAGAGCAATTGGATACAAGAGTTTTCCATTGACAACACTTAATCTATCATTTGTGTTTTCACAAGTTAATTTTGGTGGATTACTTGTATTTTTATTTTGGATTCTTCTTCTTACATCAAAATACATATAGGTTGTTGTATCCCCATTTTCCTTCCAGCCTCCAAGATTGGCATCACTTACACTTCGATCATTACACCATTCGGTATCTTCTAAGTAAACTGCATAATCATCTTTTAAATTATTCTCATACCATGTATTAATTACTCCTTGAATAGTTGATCTATTCTCATCAGTAGAAGTTACTAACATTTCACTGATTGCTTCACTTAATGGTTTATTATTAGTTAAGGTTATATATCTTGCATAATAATTTGCTGTATACCAAATAAATTTTATACTTTCACAACTTCCAGTTGAATTTAAACAAGTATAATGATTGTTATTTAAAGTATTATATTCAAGTGGCCATTCAGTAATTGTTTTGGTATTTATTAAAGTATATACTCCATTTTCATAAGTATAACTTTGCCCATATAAGTAATCTGGATGAGATGATGCTGAAGTGTAATAGTAATATTCGGTTGCTGATGTACCAGTTATATAAGTAGGATCTGCACAAGAACTACTTCCATCTAAACAAACATAATATCTTGTATTACCGCTCATAACATAATTTGAATAAACGTTTTTCCAATTACTTTTTGCAACTGCTACGGGATTATTTAAAGTGTAAGTATTTCCATCTTGGATAATTCCATCACCTATATAAAAAGTATCATTTGCAAATGTTGATATATTCTTCGAACTAGAATATGTTAAATATTCTCTTGGATAAACTTTTCCATAGTTATATCCAACATATGAAGGACTATTATAATTTGTATTATAAGCACTTTTTCCTATTTCTGTTGCATCCCCCTCTGCTGTACAATGTCCTTCCACGTCTGGTACTCCATTATAAATTAATTTTGTTCCACCAGTTTCTGTTGTTCTTACTATTTTCCAACATTTTTCTGCAAATATCATATTATTGTTATTTATATTTCCTCTATAAAAGTATATTGGATATTCATCGTTCTCTGTTCCAGGATAGACAAATAATCCATTTCCATTATTAGTTCCATTTATTTGATAAAAATTTATACCAGAATTATTTTGAATTAATTCTGTATTAGATACTGTTCTTATAATTTCATTTTTATTCATTTCATATTGAAGTGCCTCAACTACTACTCTTGCTTTAAATATTTTATTCATATAAGTTTTATCTGCACTTTCTATTAACCACATTTTTACTTTATATGAAGATGAATCTCCTATATTTAAAGTTCCTTTTTTTTCAATGTAGTTATTAGTACTTAAAAGAATTGGTTCTGAATAATCAGAGTATTCTAAATCACCTGGTCCCTTTTTACAAAATGAATATTTTATAACACCAGACATAGGAATAGTACTATCAAGTTCTTCTATATAAACATTATAATTAGCTTTTAAAGTACCATCATTTGTAACTGTAAACTCTAAAATATCATGTTCTCCATTTTGAGCCATTCCCTCATCATCTGTCATTGGATACATATTAGTTATTTCTATTTCATTTGTATTTTGATCAATAAAACTAACACTTAAATTACCAACATTCATTGTATATGTTTTTTCTCCTCTAGCACTATTTCTTAAAAGAGCATAACTAGTACTCATTAGTATAACTAAAGCTATCATAACTAAATAAAGTGGTAAAAACTTATTAAACTGTTTAAAATATATTCTTTTCATATAATCTCCTAATTCTATATACATTTTATAATAAAATTAAAAAATAAGCAATAATTTTTATGTATTTCTTAACAAAGTAAATGTAAAGTTTAAAAGTTTTCTTTAAATAATCTTTTCTTATTCGACAAATTCCTTTATAATATTATTATAAATAGGAGTCAATATGAAAAATAAAAAAAATATATCTTATGAAGAAGAAATAAAAGAAGCTAAAGAAAGAAAAAAGAAAGAAAAAGAAGAAAAAGAAATTGAAATGGCTAATGACTTTGCTTTTTTAGATGATAAAACCCAAGAAAAAGAAAATAAAGTTAAAAATGAAAAAGTAACTATAAAAAAAGAAATAGAAAAGAAAAAAAAGTCAAAAGAAAAAACAATAGAATTTCGAGGAGAAGAAATAACAATATCAGATAAAGATCATTTATTAAAAGAAAATAAAAAAGAAGAAAAAAGTAAACTAAATATTTTCTTTTTAATACTAGCTTTAATTGTTATTTTAGGATATGGTTATTATATTTATACAACACTTGACTTTAATAATTTAGAAATAATTGATATTGTTAAATCTTGTAGTTTCGTTTTAATTGCCTTAGTTGTAATTCTTATTTTATTTAAAATAAATACCAAAAAAAGTACACCTTATATTATATTTTTAACTCTTATTTTAATTGGATATTCATTATTTGATTATTCATATGCTAAAGAAGTTGATGTTTATGTAAGTGATTTTATTAATCATAGTTATTCAGAAGTACTTACTTGGGCAGATAAATATCATATAACTCTTTCTACTCTTCATGAATATAGTGATACTATTGAAGAAAATCATATTATTATGCAAGAATATGGTATTACTACATTAGTTTCTGAAATAGATTCTTTTACTGTAACTATATCAGATGGACCAAATCCAGATAAAGAAATAATTGTTCCTAATTTGACAGGATTTACTTATGATGATGTAATGAAGTATATTAAAGAAAATCATTTATTTAATGTTGAAATTGAATTTTTAATATCTGATAAAACACGTGATACTGTTGTAGAACAAATTGGATCTGGTAGTATGAAAAGAAATGATTTAGTTAAATTTATATTCTCATATGGAGAAGAAATTGAACAAACTGAAGTTAATGACTTAAAAGGATTAAGTTTATTTGAAGCTACAAGCTCATTAAAAAGAAATGGTTTAAATTATGAAATTCAATATGAATTTAGTAATTCTGTCAACAAGAATTATGTAATTAGCCAAGAAGTTATAAAAGATGAAGACGAAAAAATCAAATTAATTATTTCTAAAGGAAAAGAAATAGTTGTTCCAAATATTGATAAAATGTCTACAACAGAAATTACTAAATGGGCAACTGAAAATAATATTAAATTAAAATATGAAGAAGTTTATAATAAAGAATATGAATCAGGAAAAGTTATTAAAGCATCAATAAATGAAAATGATAAAATTGAGGAAGGAAGCGAAGTAGTAATTACTATTTCTAAAGGAAGTTTAGTCATGCCTAAAACTACAAATTTAAATGAATTGAAAATGTGGGCAACTGAAAATAATATTCCTTATGAAGAATCATACGAATTTTCTACTACAATAAAAAATGGTGAAATTATTAAGATAAGTCCACTTGATGGAACAAAATTAACCGAAAATGATACAATTATAGTTACAGTTTCTAAAGGTAAAAGTGTTACAGTTCCAAATCTTGTTGGATTAACTAAAAATGAAATAACTAATAAATGTAATAACATTGGACTTACTTGTACTTTTAAATATGGAGGTCTTACTGAAGGAACTAAAAAGGATGTATCAATATCTCAATCTAAGAAAAGTGGTATTACTGTAGGAGAAGGAACAAATGTTACTATTACCTTATCAAGTGGTATTGTTGAAAAGGTAAATGTTCCATCTTTCTCTGGAAAGTCAAAATCTGAAATAAATTCAACTTGCAGTAATATAGGAGTTACTTGTAATTTTACTTATAATAATACCTACTCAAGTACAGCAAAAGATATTGCTATAAGTCAAGATAAAACTGGAATGGTTAATAAAGGATCAACTATTACTATTACTTTAAGTATAGGAAGTGCTAAATCTTTTACAATTGTAATAGACGGAAGTTTGTTGTCTCTTGGTAATCCAGAGCAAACTAAAAATACATTAAAGAAAAAGTTAGAAGATGCATGTCCTGGGGTTATATTTAAATTTAGCTTTAAAGCTGTAAATTCTGGAATTGGTTATTTAAATCCGGGAAGTGATGTTAAAGTCGGCTCTAATACGTTTACACAAGGAAAAACTTATAATGTTATTATTAATAGCAGTAATTAAAAAGTGATAAGTATAAGAATTATAAAAAGATAAAAAGACAGAAATTTTATTAAATTTTTCTGTTTTTTTTATATTTATTTTTTTGCCTTTTTTATAGTTATTTTTTTATTTATTTTTTTTAATTAATAATAATTTTTTATTAATTAAGAAGTCTAGTGCAACTTTTTGATGGCTATAATAATTGTTTAAAATACAAATTAATAATTTTTTTATTTTTTTTATCTTAAATTATATAATATGTTTTTTTTCTTTTATATTATAATTAAGGCAGTTAATAAGATGAATTTATCTTGAATAAATTGCTTTACAAAAACTTGAATAAAATGAAAGGATGATGAAATTGGAGGAAAAATATAATATGAAGGAAAGTATAAAAGAATTAAGGGAAAAATTTATGAAAATCAAAGCAGTTCCTTTTCATAAAAGTTTAAGACGTGGAACAACTGGAATTGGTTATACTTTTGAAACGTTGTTAAATAAGAAAGAGGATTTTAGTTTTTTGCCAGATTATAAAGGAATAGAAATTAAAACTAAATTAGGATATAGCACCTCCCCTCTTACGTTATTTTCACTAGGACCTAAAAAGGAAGGAAAAAATTCTTATGCTATTTATTTGTTAAAGCAGTTTGGTTATTTAGGGAGAAATAATCACGCTCTAAAACGATTTATAAGTGATATTTATAGTAATAAATTAGTAAGGATAAGGGGAAATTTGTTGTGGACAACAAGATTAGATTTAACACATAATAAGCTTAAAATTGTAATTCTTAATTATGATTTAAAGGTAGTTGATGATACTTGGGAATGGGACTTAGATGATGTAAGAGAAAGGCTTTACAGTAAGTTAAATTATTTGGCTTTTGTGAAGGCGTATCCGTATAATATAAATGGTGAATTATACTATAAATATGTTAGTATGAAATTTTATAAGTTAAAGTCTTTTGATAAATTTTTAGAGTTATTTGAAAAAGATATCATTTATATTAGTTTTAATATGAATATTGATAGTAATGTAGAATTTGATTTAAAAAATATACACGATCATGGTGTGGCCTTTAAATTATGTATAAAGAATTTGGAAGATTTATTTGAAAGAATCAATTATTAATAATCTAATAAAATTAACTGATATTGTTAATTTAGATTGTAAGTAAAATTTGTACTCCAAAAATATTTTGGAGTATTTATTATTTAATTCATTTCCCAAAATTAAAAATATTTTAAATTTGGGAAACAGATACTTTTATAAATATCACATAATAAATACTAAATTCAAATATTTTTTGTAATAGCAATCACTGAATTTGTACACATCAAAATTTGCTTGATGGGAAATTCTATACCATTTACCAAAATAAAAAGATGATGTAATCAAAAAACACCATCAATTGTTTTTATATTTTTACCAAACAAATTGAAAATATGTTTTGCTTATTATAAAATATACTTAGAAGAGGAGATTTTATGAATAATAAAAGAATTAGATATGTAAATAGAATTTTTACACTAGATAAAATCAATCAAAGTATAGAATTAACCATTTGGGATAAAGAAAATATTACAGATTATTTAAATGAATATGAAAAACATTATGGATTAAAATTAATAAATAGTAAAGAATTGATTTTTATTCAAGTTGAATATTCAAATATGATATGGAAATATAGAATATACTTAGGTTCATATAAAAGAAAATATTCATCTTTAACAATCAATGATGAAAGATGGCAAATAATAGAAAAAGATGTAGAATCTGATTTAAAAATGATCGGTCTTGAAAATTTAAAAAACGACATATTATTATCACTTAAAAAGAATGAATATTATGAATATAAAATAGAAAAAGATGAACAATTTAAAAGATATTGTGTTTAATTTACCACAATATCTTCTTTCTTTATATTCTGTTAGTTTTATCTTGATTTAAAGATACATGATATTCGTCATTCTCATGCATCTTTGTTAATCAGTATCAAAACACCTATTACAACTATTTCAGAACGTTTAGGTAATTCCGATACTCAACTGACACTTGATACTTATATTCATATATTCCCTTAAGATGAAGATAAAGCTGTCCCAAATATAGAAAAATTAAGACAAAATCTAAATTTTAAGAAATTTTTAAGTAATTTAAGAATCATTGTATTATAAAAACCTTATTTAATAAGGTTTTATAAACTAAATGGTCGGGAAGACAGGAGAAATTTTAATGCTTCCTACTACTTCTTAATTACTTACAAAATAAGGTATTATATTGTCATTAATACTCACATCATTTCTATATTTTAAGATATTTTAAGAAATCTTTGAGAAATCCTTAATCAAAATTAAGGAGGTAGAAAAATGGCAACGTGTAGAGTCGAAAAAAAGAAAGATTATACTGTGATGAGTAATCATCATTTAAGAAATAAAAATTTATCATTAAAAGCAAGAGGTTTATTATCAATAGTTTTAAGTTTACCAGAAGAATGGGATTATTCTATTAATGGATTAGTAGCAATTTGTAAAGAAGGACAAGATGCAGTAAGAAATACAATTAAAGAATTAGAAGATAATGGTTATTTAGTTAGAAATAGATCAAGAGACCCTTATACTCAGCAATTTCATTATGAGTATGTTTTTTATGAAGAGCCGTATAATGTTTTTCAGCATACGGCTTTGGGGCATGCCGAAAACCCAACACAATTAAATACTAATAAATTAAATACTAATAATCAAGATAAAATAGATAAAAGCAAAACGCCACTGGTCTGGGAATTAGTTAGAAGAGATTATATAAATGAATATGATATAGATATTGATAGATATAATGATTTATTTAATGAATTGCTTGAAACATATGATTTTGTTCAAATAAAAATTGCTCTTTGTTATATTGTAAAACATTGGAAAAATAATAATAAACTTGATAATGATGGTAAACCTATAGAAGATAAATTTAATTACTTTAAAGAATCAATTATTAATAATCTAATAAAATTAAATGATATTGTTGATTTAGATTATGAATAAGATTTATACTCCAAAATATTTTTGGAGTTTTTTTATTTAATTCATTTCGCAATTTTAAAAATATTTTAATTTTGCGAAACAAATACTACTAAAATTATCCAAAAAATCAATTATTTTTTTGTAATAGCAAGCACTGAATTTGTGAGCCACAAAATTCGCTTGATGGGAAATCCCATACCCTATTTAAAAAATAAAAAAAATTATTGAAATATCAACTTCAATATTTTTTATCATTTCCTTTTTATTTTCTTTTGCTAAGTCAGCAATTACAAGTAAGCGTTCTACTTTTTTAGTTTTAAACTATAATTTTTTTCTGCAATTTTTTGTATATATGATTATTTTTCTTGCTTACTAGTGTAGCTCTTGATAAAATCAGCAATATTATTCTTAGCAATTTGCATTTTTTTCATTAAACCAGACTTGTCGTCAAATAATTGTGATGGAGGACTATATAAAATATTTACCCAATCTTCAAAGTTATTTGATATAAATTCACTATTTTCTTTTCCTAAAAATTCTATCCATTCAGTTCCTCCACTAAATTGAGATATTCTAAAAATTTGTGCAAGTTCTTCGTTTTTCATTAATTCTCTTGCTGCTTGTGTCATGCCTTCGTATGCACCAAATTCGTGAAATTTTTCTGTCATTATAGTCATAACTGATGCCTCATCAAAACTATTTAATGCTTCTTCAAGCCCTGTATTATCAGATTTAGTATTAATAAAAGAATTGGATTTTTTATCATATTCATAATAATCTTTTGATAATCCTGTTGAAGTAATAACCTTTCCATCTTCAACTTTTAATTTTCCATATCCTTTTATTGCATGACATATTTCGTGAATTATACTAGATATTTTTTTATCATCATTAAAATCAAAAGGTTTATATTGATGCAAATATTCAGTTTTTAAATAAATAATATTTTTTTGATCTATTTGATTATTATTAAGCGATAATTCAGTATGCTGAAATGCTCCACCTAAAAACGGTATATCCCAATTTTTGTTAGTTCCAAAGTATTGATTTAGGAATTGCTCAGTATTTTCATTTTCTTGTTGAATATGTATTTCACATTCATTTAAAGCTGCTAAAATAATATTTTTTTTATCTTCACCATAATATTTTATTAAAGCAGGAATTGCTTTCTTTAAAAAATCAGTCATTTCATCAGAATATTCATATTTTTTTCTTAATTGACTAACAAATTCATTTATTTTCATTATTTCCACCATTTCTATCAATTTAATTCATTAAAATGGATGTTAAAAACATTTTCATTGTTATTTTTCTTATGAATTAAATTGTTTTTTTGTTTCTTCAATAAATTCACTCATTAATTTATCACAATTTAAAATTGTTTTGATTTGTTTTATTTCTTCTATTTCTTGGTCAAAGGTTCCCACAATTTTAAAATAATAATTATATTCTAATTCCCAATGTTTAAATTTTTCTGGACTTTTATTAGTAAAATAATTGTTTTTTAAATGGGTTAAATTAATTTTTTCTAATTCATTAATAATTACTTCTGGATTCTCTATACTTATTTCTTTGTTGATTATTTTTTGTTCTCGTGTTTCTAATGCATATGTATGTGAAATTAATAAATGCCAAACGTTTCTTTCTGATTTTATTTCTATCGATGTTTTTATTGGTTTTCCATTTATTATTTCTCCTGTCATTAAATAATATTTTGTATATTTTAAATTAAATATTTTATATTCTTCATTCATTTTTTATTTCTCCTTTTCTTTTTATATTAATTTAAATATCAAATTCATATTCATCTCTAATAAACCTATTAATTAAATGAAGTTTAAGAGATTGTTTTTTGTTATATTCTATAATTTTTGATACATCTTCTTTTTTATATTCTTTTAAAATATTTGTAAATTGTTCTAAGTCAATATCATGTGTTGCTAATTCATTTATTTTTATAATTAAATCATTTATAACTGGTATAGATTTATCTCTAAATTCTTTATCATTACTAATTATATCATCTGATTCATTAAAATAATCTAATACTAAATTTTTTTGATTTAACAAATAACAAAATTGAATAGATATTCTTAATAAAATCCAACTTGGAATTGTTTGTAAATCCAAATCTTTGTTTAGTAAATATTTAGAAAATTCTCCTTTTTTTCTTTTATACCCGTAAGTATTATCATAATCTTTTATTGAAACTAAAAAGAATAGGTATGATTCTAAATCCTGTATTCCCGTTCTTTTAGAATCCCAAGTAGCATCAAGTGAGAATAATCCATCTACTTTTTCATCATTAATATACACCAAATTTGCAATGTGATTTTCAGTATTTGTTTTTCCCACAGCTACACTTTCAGATATTGATTTTAAATTGGGATTATTTAATTCATTAATTAAGACATTTATTAATCTTGCATACCCCTGACATATGATTTTTTTTGTAAGAAGTATATTTGGAACAAAACGAGAAAGTTGTAAATTTTCATCAGGTGCTTCTTCATATTCAAATGATTTTGCGTAATCATAAATGTATAATAATTGGAATATTGGTTTAATATTTTTAATTGGTTCAATTACTTCTTTAATTTTTTTTCTGCAATATTGAAACTCTTCTATTGTATAAGTTGCCATATTACTTAAAACATCTTTATCATCCAAACAAATAATATTAAAATCTATATTAGTGTAGTTTGATAATTTATCTAAGAAATCATAATCTTTGTTTAAATTCAAGTCTAAAAATATTTTTTTACAATTATTTTTATTAATAAATTCTTCAATTTCATTATAATTATTTATTTCTTTTAATAAATATCCATCTGTTCTTTTTTCAATTTTCATAAATACTCCATCATTTCTTTAACGATGCATACTACTAGTATTAGACATTTCGTTTTCTTGATTTTCAATAATTTTATAATTACTTAGCCAATAATTATAAGAATCTATATCTCCTAATACTTTTGCCTCTTTCATTTTTATTAATAAAAATGATTTTCGTTCTGAGTTATCCATAACATCCCATTGTTCTGGTGTAATTTGAACAGGATTTTGTGTAATTATTCTTGCAATATTACTTTGAGCATAATTGAAAGCATCTTCATCTTTATTTTTTTTTGCTTCTTTCTTTTGAACCTCAAGATCATTTAATAATTCTGCCTGTGGATGACT
>CAMVCF010000016.1:0-22179 GCA_947165945.1 uncultured Clostridia bacterium
ATATAATAATAAAAGATTATAAATAAGACAAATTAAATTTAAGTATAATTATCTATATAACTTAATATAGAACTTAACATAATATATATTTTATGATACAAAATATTTAGGGTAGTCCACGTTTACATTTATATATAAATAAAAATAAAGAATTTAGTCAACGGTGCGTAAGCATTCATTTTACCGTTTACTTAATTCTTTTTTTTATTATTTTTATTTTTAAACGTGGATTATTTTAATTTTTTATTGTTTCTTTTATTAAATTTAAAACAAAGTTTTTTTCATTTCTATTTCCTACATGAAATATTAATAATTTTATATTTGCTTTTTTACATATTTCTTTAACACTATAGTCTCTTCTTTTTCTTTCTGGCAAATCATGTGTTTTATCGTTTAATTCTATTAATAAAAGAATTTCTTTAAAATCTTTATCAAAGATTCCAAAATCAATATTTCTAAATAAATTTAATCTGTTATTTGAATTTATTTTTCTAATTACAGTATTTAAATTAACTTGAGGAATAACATTATATTCTGGTTCTAATTCTTTTATCATTTTATAAAATTCTAATTCTGTATTAGTAAGAAATTTTCTTTTTTTATATATTATATTATTGTAATTTTTACTATAATTATAATATTTGTAATTATTTTCAGACATTTTAACCTCTTTTTATTCTTTTTTTATTAAATTTTTCTTAATATATCTTTTGCTTTGAATTTTTCTTTTGTATTTTTATTATAAAAGAATATTTCAAAATTACATAAATTTGCAATTTTTTCTAAATTTTCAAAATTTATATCTGTTTTTTCTCTTTCATAATCTGATATAGTACTTCTTCCTATATTAGTTATATTTGAAATTTGTTCTTGTGAAAAATTATTTTTTTCTCTCATATATTTTAAAACTTTACCTATCATATTCCCACCAAATACATTGTCGCAAATTTCCACAAAAAATACTTGACTTGTGGAGTAATTCGACATATAATTTAATTGTGGAGGAAATCCACGAGATTAAGCCACCCTAAATAAAATTTTATTTGGGGTACCACCAAGTTATAAACGAGGTCGCGAACTTGTTTATATATATTTAAAAAAAGTAAATTCTATTTATTTTTATCCTTATGCTTTGTTGATCTTGCTATTTGAGATTTTAAGGGTTTGACCTCCCGGATTTAGCAAGTGCTAGTTTGGTTAATAGCTAATCTCATAAAAAAATATAAATAAGAAATGGAGGCTTTCAAAAAAATGAAAGAAAAAATAATAATTCAAAATATTTTAAAGTATGAAAAAGATAACTCTTCTGGAGTTAGAATTGGTTTTTATTTTGGTAGTGATAAAGCATTAGCAAATAATAAAAACTATAAAGGTTTTACTGAGAATGCATGTTTTTATAGAGATTTAAGTTTATTTGATAGATTACCTATAGAAATTATTGGAAAATCAGTTGATTGTACTTTTAAATCAATACCATCTTTAAAAAATCCTATGCGATCAATATCTATGATTGACAAAATTTTCTATAATGGTACTGATATACAGTTATTACAATCCGAATAATAAAACATTTTATTTTAAGAAATGTATAACTTATTCACAATTTGATGATCGTGAAAAAAATGAGTATGGTCATATTATTATTCAGAAAATTGTAGTATTAGAAGATAACATTTATGATTTAGATCAATTTTTGGAGTTAAAAAAAATAAAAAAACTACATGTTCAAGAACAACAAAAATTGAAAAGATATCGCAAATATAAAAGAAAAGAGTTTATTAAAAAGTTAATAAATCATATTATTGATTTGTTATATAGGTTTAAGTCTAGATTCTAGTTCTTAAACAGGGTAGAGAAAGGAATATTATAAATATGTTACCACTTTTAATTGGTGAAGGTGAAACAACTGCTACTGCAATTGATTTTTCTTCATTTATTAGTGCATTAACTAGTTCTATTACTGCTGCTCAAGTTTTACAAGTTCTTGCAGCTGTAGTAGGTGTAGGTATGACATTTTTCTTAATGTGGTTAGGCGTTAAGAAAGCTGTTCGTTCTTTCACTACTGCTGTTTCATCTGGTAGAATTAGAATATAGTTATTGTTAGAGAGAGGAGGTCGGTGGATCTTCTCTTTTGTTATTTTTAATATAAATTTAATTTTGTTCACATATACCAAATATTCTGCACTATGTATTTTAATTTAGTTTATTAGAATAACATATATTCGCAACCTTTTAAAAAAATAGACGGCGTTAGTCTATTATAGTGAAACGTGATCTGTATCTATATATTTTCTATATTCTTTATACGCGGTTATATATTATTTTAATTTCTATCTTCTTTATTCGTGGTGTGTTTATATTAAGATTAAATTATATTGAGTGGCTTATTATTATATTATTGCGTTAATGTTTGCTCGTTGTGAGAGCGTTAGCGATAACCTTTAGTATTATATTAAAAGTTTAATAGAACAGCAGAATAATAATCAATAATTATATTTTAAATTGAAAAAGCGATGAAAAAAATTAAATTTTATATGACTATATTTTAGAAGTTCAAAAATTATGAAAAAAAAGGAAGGAATTTTATGAGATTTACAATTATATTTATTGTTTGTTTAATAGTATTTATTTTTATTAAAAGGAGGAAAAGTTAATTATGCAATTTTTAATATTTTTATTAATTATATTTTTATTTTATTTTTTAAATAAGAAATTAAATTTTTTATTAGATAAACTTGATTTAATGATAGATGATTTAGCATGTAAAAAAATTATTTTAGAAAAAAATAATAAGGAAATTGATGAGGTTATTTAAATGAATCCGAAAAAGCAGGAGATTAAAAATGTTATAAATTTTTTAAAAAAGTTTATGAATTTTAATAGAAATCAACAGTTAGAAATTATTAAAAAATTAGAGAGGAAAATAGAAAATGATAAGTGATTATGCTATGAGAGGTAGGAAGAAAATTTCATATCTCTTCAAGAAAATGAAATATGATATAAATTTCAGAAAGGAAAATCCTGGATATTTTAATCCAGATGGTTTGTTTGTTTTTTGTGGAGCGCAAGGAAGCGGTAAAACACTTTCAGCTGTAAATTATGTATACAATTTAATGTATATGTATCCAAAATGTATGTTAGTGACAAACATAGATTTAACTGATTTTCCTATTGATAATGAACGCGTTTTTAGGTTTGATAATGCAAATGATTTTGCAAAATACAATAATGGAATGTATGGTGTAATATTTCTAGTTGATGAAATACATTTATATATGAATTCTTTAAAATCTAAAAATATAAATGTCGATGTTATGACACAAATTTCTCAACAAAGAAAACAACGTAAACATATTGTCGCGACTTGTCAAGTATTTGGTCGTATGGCTAAGCCTTTAAGAGAGCAATTTAGTTGTGTTGTTCTTTGTAAATCTTATTTTAATTTTATACAAAAAAATATGTTAATTGATAGAGATAGTATTAATGGTGAAGAGTCTACTGGTACTAACATTTCAGGTGTAGTTAAACGTAATTATATATATTTTAGATCTCCTGAAATGTTTAAAAGATATGATACTTATGCTGTTATTGAAAATAATGATCTTGCTTATACGAAAGAAAACCAAGATATTTATTTAGAAAGGATTTAATTATGAATATAGATTATCAAAATATAATTAATTTAATTATACAAATGGGAATACTTGTTTTTCCAATTGCAATTGTATTTTGTTTAGTAGAAAAATTTATTGATATATTCTTAACATTTGTAAGTGGAAAGAGAGTAAGATTATGATAGATTTATTAAAATTTATTGTAATAAAAGATATGATTGATAAGCAAAAGGAGAGTGTTGAGAATGATGAAGAAAAAAATTAAATATTTATTATTAATCTTTCCACTATTATTTTTAACAAATGTTAATGCAGCTGGCAAAAATTTATTTTCTAATAAAGTATTTATTGAAAAATCTTATTTAGATTGTTCTGGTACTATTTCTTCTTCTGATTCTTGGAATATATATAAAGAATTCTTATCTCCAAATACTACATATACTTTTTCTTTATATGGCTATGGTGTAAGTAATTTTTCAATATTTTTTTATGATTCAGACAATAAATTACTTACATTTAATGATATGGATTCTACTTGTCCGAGATATCGAGTAACCATATCTTCTTCTAAATATTCTTCTTATACTTTTGTAACCACTAATGATACATCTTATATGCTTGTATCTTTAACTAATCAATCAGGAAAAAGACAATTGGAATTAGGTTCATCTAGAACTGATTATGAAGAATATGTTGATATTGCAACTTATACATATCGTTTTTTAGTTGATGAAGAAGTATATTCTACAGGTACAGTAGAAGAGAATACTGTAATTGAACTACCTGAAGCTCCTACTAAAGAAGGTTATACATTTAATGGTTGGACATTAAATGGAGAAGAGTATACTGGTGGACCAATTACAAGTGATATAGATATAATTGCAAATTTTACTGAAAATCAAATAACACCAACACCTACTACTAATGTTGATTTATCAGTAATTGTTCCTTATTTAATTTTGATAAGTGCTTTAATTATGTTATTTATAGAAATAAATTTTATTAGGAATTTATTTAAATCTAGGAGGTAATTATGAAAAAATTTAATAAAAAACATTTAATTCCATTTATTTTGTTTATCTTTTTATGTATGCTTATTTATACAAAATATGGAATGATAAATGTTAAAGCTTCTCAATTAGATTGTACTAATTATTTACCTGAAACGTTTATGAGAAATTTTTATTATTCACAAGGTAGTACATTTAATACTTATCAGAATGGTTATAATGGCAATTTTTCTTCCTCAACTTCTTCTTATCATTATTATTTATATTATAGTTCAGATTGGCAAAAAGGTAATGTAACTCCTAATCGTTTTGGTTTTAGTTTAAGAAATGCAAATTCATACTTATCAAATTATTTTTCTGAAAATTCTATTCGATATGTAAATATAGTTTTACATTTTAGGTTATATTATGATATTCGAAATGAAAATTATTGGAATCCATATCGCGAGCTTTATAATAATATGATAGGTGGATCGTCAGTTAGTGAAGGCTCTTCTGGATCTTCACATGGTGGATCTGGTGTGTCTTTCGATCCAGAAACGAGTGGTGATCATTCTATTTCAGGTGAGGAAAAATTTTATCGTTTAAGTTTTTTAAATGAAGATTTAGAATTATATAATTTAACTTGGGGTTTTACTTCTGATGATGATTCTACGTTTGTTGATATTTATGCGTGGTATCAAGGAAGTATTAATTTAACTGTTCCTATTTCATACGATAATAATGGTTATGATATAGAATATCATGTTCCTTATGAAAATTTTGAAAATAATACTGCTAGTGATATTGTAGATTACTTTGGATATCTACCAAATACGGAAAGCACTCGGAATTCTTATATGGAGTATAAGCAAATTATTTTATCTGATACAAATCAATATTTATCTTTAAGCGATTATTATGACGAAGATAGTTGTTTATCAACTGGTAATTGTGGTTCTTCTTATTCAACAGAAGATAATTCATTGCTAGGTAGGATAAATAAGTCTATATCTGATTTTTTAAATTCAATAGTTAATGCATTGAAAAATTTGTTTATTCCTCAAGAAGGATTTCTTGATTCTGTATTTTCAGATACTAAAGATTTATTTGAACAAAAATTTGGTATTTTAATTTTTCCTGCTCAAGTTTTTACTAATTTAGCTAACAGGTTTATATCTTTATCTGATACAGATGTAAATAATTTTGTTTTAAATATTCCTGATATATTAATACCTGGATTTGATATTCCAATTATAAGTTCACAATCATATAATCTTGGTGATGTTTTAAATTATGGCAGTATAAAAATTTTATGGACTATTTATTTAGATTTTATAGATTGTTTTATGATTATTTCTGTTCTTAATTTGTGTTGGAATAAATTAAATAGTATAATTGGTGGTCAGATTGTTGATACAGAATATTATACTGTTTCAGAATCAGAAACTTTTGATACAGTTACTGGTGAACGTTTATATGGACGTACTAATTATACTGATAGAAAATCAAAATGGAGGTCACGACGAATATGATAACTGAAAATATTATTTTAAAATTATTTCAATTATTTATACTTCTTTTAAATGGTATACCTGATACTGTTTCTTTTCCATTAGATTCTTTAAACAGTATCGATCATGTTATAAATATTATTTTTGATAATTTATCACTTTTAGGTATTTTTATAAGACTTAATACAATTAAGATCTTATTTCCTATTGTTTTAGTCGTAATTAATTTAGAATATATTATTAAAATTATTATATGGATTTTAGGAAAGATACCTGGATTAAATATACATTAGTTAATCGCTAGGGGATACCCGTCAAAATTTGACGGGTTGACACTGCGATTATCCTATTGTTGCCCGATCCTCTGAAAGAGGACTACTTGACTAAAGGGCAACATAAGAGAATTTTGATTTTTTATTTGATACAAGAAAAGGAGGGTAGAGTGGAAAATTGTTTGACACTTAAAAACGAACAACAAGGCGTATTCGCCTTATATAATACTAAAATTAAAATATACTCTAACGGACTTGTTAAACTTAAAAAGACATCATTTGATATTGTAAAGGGTAGAGTAGGTCGTAATACAAAAAATGGCTCAAGTAATTTGGAAGAATTAGATAAATTAAATAAAAAGCACTTAAGAGAAAAAAAAGAGAAGATCATGGATCTTGCTCTTAATAATTCTCATTGGGAGTATTTTGTTACTTTAACATTTGATAAGAAAGAATTTAAAGAGGGGAAGTATTCCCATGAAGAAGCATTAAACCTTTTAAGAAAGTTTATAGATAATCAACATCATCAAAATCCTAATATGTCTTATTTAATGGTTGCTGAATTTCACAAGAGCGGTCAACTTCATTTTCATGGATTGTTCTCGAATGTTCCTAAGTGGAATTTAATACCTGCAAGATATCCTAAATCAAATAGGTTAATTAAGGAAAATGGAAAGCAAGTTTATAATGTAGTAAATTATAAGTTAGGCTATACAACTGTATCTGAAGTTGAATCACAAGAGAAGGTATCAAATTATATATCTAAATATATTTCAAAAGAGTTAATGAATTTGAAATTTAAAAAATCTTTTTGGTATAGTAAAGACTTGGAAAAGCCAAAAGTTGATTTTAGATATTATGAGAATGATTTAAAAGACATTTTTACTGAGAATGTGATATATAATGATATGTTTAATAGGTTAGATAGTAAAATAGAACTCTTAAATTACCAAAATTTTTCAAAAATTTAGAACTTAACATAATATATATTATATTAAGTAGAATATTTTATTAAATAAATAGAGTTATATAACTAATTTATGTATTTTTACTTATATATTTATTATACTATATAATGAATTAAATTTATCATTATTTGTATATTTAATACTATCATTGTTTAATAATTATTATTTATAATAATAACAATATTTATTATATATATCTTTTTTAATTAAATTTTACTCTATTTAATTCAATCATAAAATTTTAATCGAGCTTGATAATTATTAAGTTAATGATTAGTCGATTTGTTTTAGAAGATTTTAATTAAAGTTTAAACTTATCGATATGATTAATTATTCATCTTTTCGTTTGTCGATTCGTTTTAGAACGCTTTAGTTTATTTAATTCATTTATATTTTTTCTTTATTAGTAAAAATTATACATTGACAATCCCCTTTCGATGATCCAATTTTTGATAGGGGACTTATAATATAATTTTTACATATATAACAATTAATTTCACATAATATAAAAGGGTGATAAAATGAAAAAGAAAGTAACAGACAAAAATCAAACAAATTTCACAAACAGTATGAACAAAGAAACTAATTCTAATAGAAATAGTAAGATAAGTTCAAAAAGAAATAATAATGAAACTAATTCTAATAGAAACGATCTAAGTTCAAAAAATAATAACAATATTACAGATAACCTTGAAAGTTATAATTCAAATGAATGTGAATAGTTAAATATTTCTTTTTAAAGAATATATTATATCTTGTATATATTGGTTAATTTTAATAGTAAGATTTATACTCCTTAGATCATAACTTTTTATAGCATATTCCCCTACTTGATTATTCATGCTATTTATGACATTAAAATCATTTAAAAGTAAATTTATAGCATCTTTTGGAGTATAATCTTTACTAGATATTTCTTTTATCGTTGAAATGTTTTTAATTTCTTCGAGATTCATAATAGGATACCCACCTATTTTTTTTATTAAAAATGAAAGCTCTCTATATATACTATTTAAATTATCTATACTCATTTTTATATCATTTATAAGAGTAGTACTCCCCTCCCCTTTAATATTAAAATATAAGTTATATAAATTATTAAGAAAAATAAATATATTAGTTAAATATTGATTTAACATGTCTTTATAATTAAATTTAATAAAAAGCACCTCCATAATAATATATGATAAGTGCCTAGAAAAGTTATTTTAATTTATCCAAAAAACTTTTTCCCATCCATGGTTTTTCTAATTCAAAATTATCAAGAATTGTTGCACCAATATCTGATAAAGATTCAAGTACATCAATTTGTTTTGGTTCTTTAAATAGTCTAGAATAAACTAAAACAGGAACATTTTCTCTTGTATGATCTGATCCTGGCAAAGTTGGATCGCATCCATGATCAGCCGTAATAATAAGTAGGTCATCAATATTTAATTTATTTAAAAGAATAGATATTTCTACATCTAATGCTTCTATTGCTTTCGCATATCCTAAAACATCTCTTTTATGACCATACAAAGAATCAAAATCACTCAAATTTAAAAAACATAATCCTTCAAAGTTTTTTTCCATAATGTTATTTAATTTATTTAATCCCTCAGTGTTATTCTCTGATTTAATTATTTTTGTAATTCCATATCCATTATATAGATCATGAATTTTTCCAATTGAAATTACTTGGTAATTTGATCCTTTTAAAGTATCTAAAACACTTCTATTTGGTGGTGTTAATGTAAAACAACGAGTATTATTTGTAAAATTATAAACTCCATTTTCTTCAGTAAATGGTCTTGCAACAATTCTTCCAACTTTCCATTCGTCAACATTTGTTATTTCTCTTATTATTTCAGCATATTGATATAGTTCATTTATTGGAATGATATCTTCATTAGCAGCTATTTCTAAATCTGAATCACCAGTTGTATAGATAATTAGTGATCCAGTTTCTTTATGCCTTTCACCTAGTTTTTCTATTACTGCTTGATGATCACCAATTAAATTTCCAATAATACCCTTTTTTGTTTTTTTTACAATTTCTTCAAGTAAAGCCCTTGGAAATCCATTTTCTTTAAATGTTTTATATGCTAAAGTATTTTCAATTGCCATAAGCTCATAGTGTCCACTTAAAGAATCTTTTCCCTTATTTTTGGGCCTTGCAATTGTATAATAAGCCTCACTTTCTAAATTATTCATTGTAAGCGTATTTAAAAAACCTAATTTTTTTAAATTGGGTATAAATAAATCATAATTTTTAGAAATATTTCCTAAAGTATTTGCCCCTTTATCATTATAGTTCGATGCATCAATCGCTTCCCCTACTCCAAGACCATCTAAAACTATTAAAAATACACGTTTAAATTTCATTTTTACTCCTCTTTTCTAGTATTATATTTTATGTAATCATCTTTTAATTTAGTATTAAGTGCATGAGTATAAATTCTTGTTGTTGTAAGATCAGAATGTCCAAGTAACTCTTGAATTGTTCTTAAATCAGCCCCATTATTTAAAAGATCTGTTGCAAATGTATGTCTTAAGCTATGAGGTGTTATTTTATTTTTTATGTTATTTTGTTCCAAAATGTTTTTTAAAATATAATTAAAGCCATGCCTAGTAATTCCAACTCCATGATTATTTAAAAATAATTTGTCTATTTCACCTTTACCTTTTTTTAAAAGCAATCTTCTTACTTCTAAATATGATAAGAGTGCAATTTTTGAATACTTAGACATTGGAACAATTCTTTCTTTATTTCCTTTTCCTTCTACTAATATAATTTCGTTTTCTAAATCAACATTATAAATTGTCAAATTGACAAGTTCTGATACACGAAGACCTGATCCATACATAAGTTCAAGCATTGCTTTATCTCGATACTTAAAAACATTTGTAAGCTCAACATTTAATATCTTTTCCATTACATCAGTATTTATTACAACAGGTAATTTTTTAGTTTGTTTCATATTATCTAAATTAATAGTAACATCAACATTAATTTTTTTAGTTTTTACAAGATATTTATGAAATTCTTTTATACTAGTAATATGTCTTGTTATGCTTCTTGGATTTAAACCTTTTTTATATAAATCTCTTAAATATTCATTTAACATATCTAAAGATATATCTTGGACATTTAAAATATTTTTTTTAAAAAAATATCTTTTATAGTCTTCTAAATCTAAATAATAATTATCAATTGTATTTTTACTTAATTTTTTTTCAAGTTTAATAAATGTTAAATAATCTTCTATTTCATCTTCCATAAACATCAATTAAATTATAGCACAAAATAAGATCTTTATCAAACAACATTTCTATGATAAAATAAGATTACTATGAAAGGATGATTTTATGGATAAACCATTAGCTTTACAACTTAGACCAAATTCTTTGAAAGAGTGTGTTGGACAAAAGCATCTTTTAGGAGAAAACAAAATTCTTTCTAATTTAGTTAAAAATAAAAAAATATTTTCGATGATTCTTTACGGAAAGCCCGGTATAGGAAAAACAAGTATTGCCATTAGTTTAGTTGAGGATTTAGGTGTTAAATATCGGCTTTTAAATGCAACTATTAACGATAAACATGATTTTCAAGTAGTTTTTGAAGAAGCTAAAGTATATGGAGGAATTGTTTTAATTTTAGATGAAATTCACCGATTAAATAAAGATAAACAAGATTTACTCTTACCAAGACTTGAAAGTGGACTTATTACGTTAATAGGAATGACCACATCTAACCCATATCATTCAATAAATCCGGCAATAAGAAGCAGATGTCATTTATTTGAATTAAAACCTTTAAGTGATACTGATATAAAAGAAGGGCTTTCTAAAGTTGTTAAGAAAGATATTTTAAAAGGTATAAAAATAGATAAAGAAAGTATTAATTATATAGCTAATATTGCTGGCTCTGATTTAAGATATGCATATAATTTTCTAGAACTTGCTTATTATTCAAAAAGTGATCATATAATTACTTTAGATTTTTTAAAAAGTATAGATAATAAACACAATTTCTTTCATGATAAAAATGAAGATGGTTATTATGATGTATTAAGTGCTTTTCAAAAATCAATTAGAGGAAGTGATGTAAATGCTGCTCTTCATTATTTGGGACGTATGATAAAAGCTGAAGATTTAGATAGTATCTTTAGACGAATGACAGTTATTTGTTATGAGGATATTGGTCTTGCTAATCCTTCGATGGGTCCCAAAGTAGATGCAGCTATTCACGCCGCTGAAAGAATTGGTTTACCAGAAGCAATTATTCCTCTTTCTAATGTTGTAATTGAACTTGCTCTGTCCCCTAAATCAAATAGTGCTAATCTAGCAATTAATAAGGCACTATGTGATATCGAAACAGGAAGATGCGGAAATGTTCCAGATCACATTAAAACAACATCTAGTGATTATAAATATCCTCACGATTATCCAAATCATTTTGTAAACCAACAATATCTTCCTGATAATATTAAAAATAAAAAATATTATATACCATGTACTACTAGTAGTTATGAAAAATCCTTAAAAAACGTGAATGATAATTTAGAAAGATTAAGAAAAGAAAGTAAAAATTAATAATTTACTTTCTTTTATTTAATAATTATTTTTTTATTTTTTAAAAATTTAGTAAAATAAAATATTCCTTTATGCATTAAATCATATATATTAATCGAAAATACAACTAGTAAAAAGAAAATAAGAGCTATTTGTAAATTCATACCTACTAAATTGAAAAAATTGTTTTGAAACATAGCGCCATAAATAAATCCTGAAATTAATATTATAAATAAAACTCTTCTTAGAAAATTAAATGGTTTAGAAATCCTATATAAATGAATAAAACCTGTAGTTCCTGTTAAAAGTACTGCTAAAGCATTTACAAGTGTATCTGGTAAAAGAAATGCATTTTTAAATAAAATTATAATAACAATATCTAAAAAGACTGTAATACCTGCTGGAATACTATTTTTAAATATTTTTAAAATAAAGTTACCTGATACTATATTAGTATTTGGTTCTAGTGCTAATATAAACGATGGAATTCCAATTGTTGTTGTAGTAATTAATGTTAGTTGAATTGGAATAAAGAAATATTCATTTCTTGTGAAAAGACATGTTAAAATTATTAAAATAGTATAAATTGTTTTTACGAGTAGTAAAGAGGCACTTCTTTCAATATTATTAATTGTTCTTCTTCCTTCAGCAACAATTTTTGGTATAGAACTAAAATTATTATCTAAAAGTACTATCTGAGAAACACTTCTTGCTGCATCACTTCCACTTGCAACAGCAATACTACAGTCTGCTTCTTTTAAAGCTAAACAATCATTTACTCCATCACCAGTCATTGCAGTTATATACCCTAGTTTTTTTAAGGCAGTAATTATTTTTTTCTTACCTGTTGGAGTAACTCTTCCAAAAATATCTGTTTCCTTAACAATTTCTAAGATGTTATCTAAGTTGTCTAAATTACTTGCATCATATGTTTTAAGATTTCCATCAAGACCAGCACGTTTTACTATATTTAAAACAGTTTTTGGATTATCTCCAGAAATAATTTTAACAATTACGCCTTGATCTTTAAAGAATTTTAAGGTATCTCTCGCTTCACTTCTTATTTCATCCTCTATTAAAATATACCCAAGTATTTCTAAATTAACAGGTTTATCAGTTAATTTTTCATAATTTCTACAAACAGTTAGAATTCGATAGTTTTCTTGATAATCAATTATTACTTGATCAAGTTCTTTTCCTTTTAATATATATTCATATGCACCTATATAATAACTAGCATCATTTTTTAATTTTAAAGCTGAAAATTTTCGACTTGAAGAAAAATCAATTTTATCTTCAATAATATATTTTTTATCAGTCTTGTACTTATCTTTAATAGCTTTAAAAGTCTCAGAATCATCACTTGATGTGTTAACTATTTTTTCTATAATATTTATAAATTCTTCTTTACTTATTTTATTTGGAATAATATCATGTAAAGTCATTTTACCAGTTGTAATTGTTCCAGTTTTATCTAAGCAAATAACATTAACTCGTGATAAAGTTTCTATACAATATAATTGTTGCACTAAAACTTTATATTTAGAAAGTCTCATAATACTAACTGCCATTACAGAACTAGTTAATAATACTAAACCTTCAGGAATCATCCCAATAAGAGCTGCAACCGTATTAATAATTGAATCACTTATACTACTACCAATAACCATATATTGATTTAAAAATAAAGCAATTCCTAATGGTATAATAATAAATCCTAAAATTTTAACAATTTTTTCAAATGAATTTAAGATAACTGAGTTATTCTCTTTGATATATTTTGCATCTTTGGATATTACATTAATATAGTTTTCATCTCCAACGTGTATTACTTCAGCTTTACAACTTCCTGATACAACAAAACTTCCTGATAAAAGAGTATCTCCAACTTTTTTTATAATTGTCTTCGCTTCACCACTAATAAATGATTCATTTACTTCTACTCCACCATCTCTTATAATAGAATCACATAAGACCTGATTACCATTTTTTAAAACAACTAAATCATTTAAAACAATTTCGTTCATTTCTAAAGTAACAAGAGAATTATCTCTTATAACAGTTGCTTTACTACTAGAAACTACAGAGAGTTTATCAATTATTTTCTTAGAAATTATTTCTTGAATAATACTTATAATTGTATTACAAATTATTACTCCCATAAATAAACAATTCTTTAAAGAATAAAGAATTCTTCCTGAAAAAAATCCAGATAAAAGAATAGCAAGACCTAAAAATATATTTAAAAAATTAAAATAAGTAAACAAATTTGATGTAATAATTTCTTTTATAGTCTTGGTTTTAGGTTGATTATCATAATTTACAAGATTATTTTTAATTCTATCTTCTACTTCGCTTAAAGTAAGACCTGTATCAATATTTGTTTTATTTTCCATATATTCCTCCTAATCATTTAATACTTCTTGAATATTTCTTGCTTTAGTATGCTTAATTTCTTCCCAATTGTTTTTTGAATTAAAGCATGAATAAATATAAATTGGGATCCAACTCAAATGAAATATTGGAAAGAAAAAAATTGCTTTTAACATTTTTTTAATATTCTTTTTAAAGTAAATTGTAAGAAATAAGGCAACAATTACTTCACCAAAATATCCAATTATTATTCCCAAAATTATGTATGGAACTTTGATAAAGAAATATGATAAAAGTAATAAAAGAAAGGCAATTGCTTGATCAATAGGAAAAATTAAAGCAAATATTTCATCAATTGCTTGAAAATATAACCAACTTTTAATTAATTTTTTTATATTAAGTTTTAATACTTGCATACTCCCTTGAATCCATCTCTTTCTTTGAATCATTGAAATATTAAAATTTGTAACCTGCTCATCATAGAAAATAGCTTTTTTTTCATATCCAATTTTTTCTTTTTCAAGAGCACAAATGCAAGTTAATTCAATGTCTTCGGTAGATGTTTTAGCCCGATAATTTATTTTATCTACTAAGCTTTTTAAAATTGCATAACCAGTTCCATTAATTCCAATACTTTGGTTTATTCTACTTCTTGGTTCATATATAAAAAGATTTTGTAATAAAAAGAAAAGTCCATAACTTCCTGTAATAGCATTTTCATATAAATTCTTGGTATCTCTAAATCCTTGTACAATTTTGTAACCTTGATTTAATTTATCATCTATATGTTTTAAAAATAATGGATCTAAAACATTATCTGCATCTACTATAACATAAGCATCATATTCTTGATTATTCTTAAAGTAATCAAAAGCATAATTTAAAACTTCACCCTTAGTCTTAGGATTAAAATCAATATCTACAATTATAGCTTTTTTTTCTTTTGCAATTTCTTTTGTTTTATCAGAACAATTATTTGGTAAAACACATATATCATAAAACTTTCGATTATATTTTTGCATGTTAACACTATCAATTAAATGACCTATAACCATCTCTTCATTTCGAGCTGCAATTAGTATTAAAAATTTATTATGCTTTTTCTTTTTTATAAACTTTCCATCTTTTGTTTTTTTTAAAAATAATAAAATGAAAAATAATCCAAAGTAAAGAGACGGAATTAAGACAATTATATTACAAACTAGAATTACTATTTTAAAAATACTCATATAATTACTTCCTTTTTAGTTTCTTTAATATTGGTTCAAATAATTGCTTATTTACAAAATATGAATAAGTTATTGCTATAATAAGACTTATTATACAAATATATAAATTTTGTAAATAATAGCAAACTGTTACTATGCTTAAAACAATTATATGATATAAACTATAATTATCTTTTTTTAATATAATATATTTTTTAAGTTTATTATTTCGATAAATAAATATTACAACATATGCAACTAAAGTTGCTAAAATGCTTGCATAAAGACCAATATATCTAATAAGAAAAAGCCCTACAACAAAATTTATAATTGTTGCAACAATAGTAGTTTTAGCAAGTATTTTAGTATCTTTATAAGCTGAGAAGATCCCACTACAAAAGTTTGATAAGTTAGAAAAATAAACTGAAATAATCATTAAAGGAATATATATATATGCTTCACGATATGCATTTTTTACAAGAATATTAAATATAAATGGAAGAAATGCAATAATTAAAATAGAAACACAAATTAAAAATCTATTTAAATTAACATAAACACTATTATAAAAATCATTTTTATCTTCTTTATTAACAACTTTTGAAGCCGATTCTTTCCATGATAAATTAAAATAGCTATAGCAGGTGTTTATAATGGTCGGAAAACGAAGTCCAACAGAGTAAATCCCATTCTTTGCACTCCCTAAAATATTGATAATTAAAAGTCTATCTGTTAATGAAATGGCATTCCAAGATATACTATTTGGAACTAATGGAAATGAATATTTAATCATTTCTTTTGCAACATTTTTATTAATATTACTTATTTTTACATAAGAAAATACTTTTATTTTTAATAATAACCAAATTGATACTAAACAATTTCCGATAATATATGATATAAATAAGCTTTCAAGTCCCATTTTAAGTCCTACAATAAATAAAATATTTAAAAGAATGGTTGATAAACTTGATAAAAAACAAAATACGGAATAAATTTTAAATTTTGATAAACCTCGTGCAGTTGATCCAGCAAGTGATGAAAGTAAACTTGCTAAAATATAAAAAATTAAATATATTGTATATGGATAATGCAAAATAGTACCAACAATTAATATTAAAATACTCCATATAAGAAAACTTAAAATTGAAAATATAAATGTGGCTGAAAAAACTTCTCCTTTTGATTTATTTGTTTTAGCATCAATTAAAAAACGAAACATCCCCTCTTCCATTAATAAAGTAACACAAGGAATTAAAAAAATTGATATTGTATTTAAAAAATCATATTCCCCATATTCACTTGTAGTAAGTAAACTTGTATAAAGTGGAAGTAATAGAAAAGAAACAAGTTGAGTTGAAAATTTTCCAATTGATATAATAATTGTATTTTTAATTAATTCTTTTTTTTGATTCATTTTATCACTCTCATAATTTATTATACCATTTTATGACATATAAGTAAACTTGATAATATTAAATTAATTTAATTTAATGTAAACTTATATTTGCTTTTTCATTTTATTTTATGTATAATGATTATAGTGAGGTGTCTATGAAAAAGAAAACAGTAAAAATTATAACAATTGTTATATTATTAATTATGATAGCATCATTTATTTGTGGCTTAATTTATCTATAAAAATAAAAAATTGGAATATTCCAATTTTTTATTTATTCTTTTTTAATAGATCACGAATTTCTTCAAGTAAAACTATATCATCAGCCTTTTTAGCTTCAACTTTTTCTTCTTTTTCTTCTTTCTTCTTTGTTTTTTCTTGTAGTTTATTAAATGCTTTTACAATAACAAAGATAGTGAATGCAACAATTAAGAAGTCAACTATGTTTTGAATAAATCTTCCAAACATTATATTTGCATCTCCTAAAGTTACACGAATATCAGAAAAATCAATTCCACCAATTATAAGTCCAACAAATGGCATAATAATATCATCAACAAGACTTGAAACGATTGAATTAAAAGCATTACCAATTACAACAGCAATAGCTAAATCCATAACATTTCCTTTTGAAATAAATGTTTTAAATTCTCCGAAAAACTTTTTCATAATCCTCCTTTCTTACTTTGTTCCAAAGATTCGATCTCCTGCATCACCAAGACCTGGTACAATATAACCGAATTCATTTAAGCGTAAATCTTTATAAGCTGTATAGATTTCAACATCAGGATGATCTTTTTTTATCCTTTGAAGTCCGTCTGGTGCTGCAATAATTGATAAAAACTTAATCTTTTTAACACCACGTTTTTTAATCATATTAATTGCTGCACTTGCTGATCCTCCTGTTGCAAGCATTGGATCAAGAATAATTACAGTTTTATTTTCAATGTTTTTTGGTAATTTGCAATAATATTCAACTGGTTCTAATGTTTCTTCATTTCGGTATAAACCGATATGTCCAATTTTTGCATTAGGAATTACTCTTAAAACTCCATCAATCATTCCCATTCCAGCTCTTAGAATTGGAACGAAAGCAAATTCATCTTCATCAAGTATTTTTCCAATAGTTTTTGTAATAGGAGTTTCAATTTCTACTTCTTTTAAAGATGCATCTTTTAAAGCTTCAAAGCAAAGAATCATTGCAAGTTCACTAATTAATTCTCGAAACTCTTTGGTACTAGTATCCTTTCTTCTTAAAATAGAAATCTTATGTTCCACCAATGGATGATGTAAAATAATTTCTTCCATATTCCTCCTTGAAACATCAACTTGATCTTATCATAGAAAGTTTGAATTTACAATCTTTTTTCTTAACTTTATAAAATTAAATATTTATTACATTTGAAGTATAAATGATAAAAGTGATATATTGGGAATTTGTTTTCCACTTTTAATATCTTCATCCATCTCTCCTAAATGATATAAAAGGTAAATTAGCTCATTTTTAGAATAATTAATTCCCTTTCCTCTTGCAAGTTTTACAGGATATTCTTTTACATCTAAAAGTTTTGAAATTTCAAAATCACTTAAATAAGAAAGTATTTTAACATTATATATTAGTCTTATTTGATTTGATAAAAGAACTATTATTTGAAAAACTTCTGATCCATTGTTTAAAAAATAATTATAAAGTTCTACTACCCTTTTCTTTTCTTTTTTTAAAATAGCATCAATTAAATCAAAAATTGTTTCTTCAAAATTATGTCTACATATTAAATCTATGTCTTCTTCTTTTATTTCTTTTGAATCTAATTTATAGGATTTTAATTTTTCAAGTTCATGATATATATTATTAAAATCATTTCCTACTCTTTTAATAAAATATGTTATTACTTGATTTCCCATTTTATAATCATCTAAATTATCTTTAACAAAACGAATTGTATTCATATCATCAATTTTAATAAATTCAAAGTATTTAATGGTATCTTTTACTACTTTTAATCGACTATTTATTTTTTTTGATACAATAATCAAGATATTATTACTAGGATTTTTTAAATATTTTAAAAACTTAGTACAATTAAAATTATCAACAACATTAAGAAAAAATGGAGGATTATATGCAATTACTACTTTTTGTTTTAAAAACATGTCGTAAGTATCAAGAGCCTCTATTACATCATCTATTAGAGATTCTTCTAGATCATATCGAATTAATTCAATATCACTATTCTTACTAATAATTTTTTTAATTTCTTTTTCAATTAAAAAATCATTTTCTCCTTCGATTAAATATAAATTCATTGTAATTCCTTTTTAATGTCTTGAAACACATCATCAATATATTGAGAAGTTTTTCCTGATCCCATAGCAAATTTAGGAGATCCTCCCCCATTTCCGTTTGATCTGTTTGTAATTAATTTTATTTTCTCACTTGCATTTATTTCACAATTACTTCTTGCAATAAAAGAAATGGATTCCTTACTAATATTTGCAATTAAAATGAATATATTTTCATATTTATTAGCTAAAGTATCTAAAATATTTTTTAAAGCATTATTATCTTCATCAAAAATTTTTTGAAGTAATAAATATGTATTATTTACCTTTTCAATATTTTTTTCATAATTTGTTAAATCTTCAGTAGCTTTTAAAGATTTATTCTTTTGATACACTTTTTCAAGTTCTTTAACTTGATTTGTAATTGATTTATCTAATTCTTTTAAATTAATTATATCTTTATAACTCATAGGTTTAATTTCGTTATCATAATCTACTTTAAATTTTAACTTAATATTTTCTTTTTTAGCCTGCATCAAAATATTACTTGCTTTCATAATATTTTTCATAATATCATCATTATATGGTTTAGCAACAAGTAATAAATTATTTTCAATTGCATTTCTAGTTGATCCTGTTATACGATAAGTATTACTTCCTTTATTTTCAAAAGAAATGATAGCAAACTGTTTAATTGATTTTGTATTTTTAACGTGTGTTCCACCGCAAAGTTCTTTAGAATCACCAATTTGAACCATTCTAACTTTATCTTTATATTTTTCAGTGAAAAGTGCCATTACTTGAGATTTATCAACTTTATCATAATCCATAATAGTTGTTTTTCTTTCAATATTTTTATTTATATATTTATTAACAAACTTTTCTACTTTAATTAACTCATCATCACTAATTTTTCCGTGATAGTTAAAATCAAATCTTAAATAATCTTCAGTAACTTTACTTCCTGCTTGATAAATATTATCATCAATTATTCTTTTTAAAGCAAGTTGTAAAATATGAACACTCGAGTGATTTGCTTCTATTGCAAGACGTCTTTCCTTATCAACTAATTCAGTTACTTTATCACCATTTTTGATTGTACCAGAAAGAATTTTAACAACATGGATATTTTGACCATTTGGAGCTTTTTTGACATCAACAACTCGTGCTTTAAAGTTTTCTCCGATAAGCATTCCCGTATCACTTATTTGACCACCTGATTCTGAATAAAAACATGTTTTATCAAGAACAACATACCCATCTTTCTTAAGTTCATCTTGAAATTTATCATTTTTAATAAGAGATAGTACTTTACCTTTTAATTCATATACTTCATATACAAACTCAGAATTATCTTTATAATTTAATAAAAATTCATTTTGATTTTTAAAAGACTCAGTATTTTTTTGATTATTTTTAGATAATTCTTTTTGTTTATTCATACATTTATCAAATTCCACGCGTGATGTAGTAAAACCATGTTCCTCTAAGTATTCAAGAGTTAATTCAAAAGGAAATCCATATGTATCATATAATTTAAAAGCATCAGCTCCACTTATTTTATTATCTAAAGACTCATCCATGAATTCAAATAATTTTTTTTCACCCTTATCAAGTGTTTTTAAAAATAATAATTCTTCCTCTTCAATTAGTTTTTTTACCAATTCTTTTTTTTCTATTAAATATGGATAAACATTTTTCATATTATCAACTACAGAATCGACTAATTTATACATAAATGGATCCATTAATCCAAGTTTTCTACCATATCTAACGCTTCTTCTTAAAAGTCTTCTTAAAATATAACCTCTTCCAACATTATCAAATACGGCTCCATCGGAAAGAGCAAAAGTAAGTGCTCTAATATGATCAGCAATTACTTTATATGGCATAGAAGAGTCATATAAGGTACCTGATAATTCTTCTATTTGTCTTATAATTGGTAAAAATAAATCTGTATCAAAATTAGAATCAGCATCTTGAAAAATACAAGCCCATCTTTCAAGTCCTGCTCCAGTATCAATATTCTTACTTGGAAGTTCTTTATAATCACGTCTATCTACGCCTTCTTTTGAATTAAACTGACTTAATACATTATTCCAAATTTCAACAAATCTTTCATTATCTTCACCTTTAAAGAAATGTTTGAGTGCTTTTCCATCATAATCATATTTACTACCACGATCAAAGAAAATTTCTGTATCTGGTCCACAAGGCCCTTCTCCTATCTCCCAGAAATTATCAGATAATCGGGCAATATGATCAACAGGTACTCCTAAACTAATCCATTTATTAATAGTTTCAGTATCATCAGGATAAACTGTAAAATATAGTTTTTCAATTGGAATATTAAACCACTCTTTACTAGTTAAAAGTTCATATGCAAAACTTAATGCCTCATCACGAAAATAGTCTCCAACTGAAAAATTTCCCATCATTTCAAAAAATGTATGATGACGACGCGTTACTCCGACATTTTCTATATCATTAGTTCTAATACATTTTTGAATATTAGTAATTCTTCTATTGTCTGGAACAATACTTCCATCAAAATATTTTTTAAGTGGTGTAACACCTGCATTAATCCATAACAAAGAATCATCATCTTTTGGAATTAATGGAGCACTAGGAACTATTTTATGTCCCTTTAATTCAAAGAATTCGAGCCACATCTTTCTAATTTCAAAACTTGTTAATTTTTTCATATTATCCCTCTATTCTATTTAATATATTTTCTAAATTATTAATATAAGTCTCTTTATCGAAATTATTTAATATAAAATAGTCTGCTATAGCTATTGGTCCACCTTTAGCAAGATTTTCAATTTCAGCAATATCACGTTTTTCAGCTTCTAAATTCGTTAAAGGTCGAATATCTCTTGTTGTAAGTCTTAGATATCTAAGACTTTTATCAGTAACAATTGCAATTACCTTTAATTGATCCCTAAGTTTTTCTTTTAAAACAACATATTCATCCCAAGAATATAATCCATCTAAAACAA
>CAMVCF010000017.1:0-19770 GCA_947165945.1 uncultured Clostridia bacterium
AAGGATGTTTTCGCTGGCAGGGACGAGGATTGTCTCTCCCTGACGGATGTCGATAATACTAGATGAAAAAAAGATACAATATATTTGTGATAATGATGAATATATAAGAAACCAATTTGACGAGAATGGAAAAAGAATTGTAGATCCAAGAACAAATATTACTAGAGATGAAAAGATTCTTATTTTAAACTATTTAAAGAAAAATAATATTCCTTTATATGATACACTTTACTTTATCGCCTTAAAAAGATATTTAAATGGAAATTTGATTTTAGAAGAAAATACAAAAAACATTTGACAAATAAAAAACTCTCTTATATAATATTGGTACATATTTGATTGATAACCAAGTTTATTTATTTTTTTAAAGTGTTCTTTCCGGTTAGGAGTAGTTATGGTTATCTGATGAAACTATTAAAAAGAATTCCCTAGAAAAGAAATAAACATCAATCTTTATGAATAATACATAAGGAGGAAAAAATATGTCAAGATACACAGGATCTAGTTTTAAACAAAGTCGTCGTGTTGGTTTTTCTACTCTTGAAAATGGAAAAGATTTAGCAAGACGTCCATATAAACCTGGTATGCATGGTGCTAAAAGACAAGGAAAACTTTCAAACTATGGTGAACAATTAAAAGAAAAACAAAAAGTAAAATTCATGTATGGTTTAAATGAAAGACAATTCCACAAAACATTCATTGAAGCAGGACACATGCAAGGTATCCATGGTGAAAATTTCTTAAAACTATTAGAATCAAGACTTGATAATTTAGTTTATCGTATGGGATTTGCTAACACAAGACGTGGTGCACGTCAACTTGTTAATCACGGTCATATAACTGTAGATGGTAAAAAAGTTGATATCCCATCATTCAGAGTTAAAATTGGTTCAGTTATTGCTCTTAAAGAAAATTCACGTGATTTAAAATGTGTAAAAGAAGCTTTAGAAAATGTAACTACTAGAGTTGAATACATTGATTTTGATAAGAACAATAATACTGCTAAATATGTAAGACTTCCTGAACGTAATGAACTAAACGCTGATATTAACGAAAGTCTAATTGTTGAATTCTATAACAGATAAAAATAAAAGTTAGATTACTAACTCTTATTTTTTTTATTCTTTAAAAATAATTTTTTTATATCATCAATAATTTGTTCATTATCTATTTTATATTTATGTTCTAATTCATGAACACTTCCATGCTCTATAAATCTATCAGGGTAAGCATAAATTTTTAAATAAATATTATTTAAATTATGATCAACAAATAATTCTTTTACAGAAGATCCAAGTCCTCCAATAATTGTTGAATCTTCCAATACAATTATTTTTTTAGTCTTTTTAATAGATTCTAAAATTTGATTATTTTCAGAAAATGGTTTTAAAAATCTTACATTTATAACTTCACATTTTATATTTTGCTTTTCTAACTCTTTTGATATTTCTAAAACTTTTAAAACTGTTTTACCAATTCCAAGAATTGTAATGTCAGATCCTTTTTTTATTATTTCAGTTTTTCCTAATACTAATTTTTCATGTTGAAAAGCTGTTTCTTCTCCTCCTTTTGGATAATGGATTACAACAGGTTTTCTTAAAGTAATTGCATATTCCATCATCATTTCTAGTTCTTTAAAACTAGAAGGAGCCATAATTATTAAATTTGGTATTATTTTAAAAAATGATAAATCATATAAACCTTGATGTGTTGCTCCATCTGCCCCAACTATTCCTCCTCTATCTACACACATAATAACAGGTAAATTTTGAATACATATATCATGAATTATCTGATCATAGGCTCTTTGATAAAAAGATGAATAAATACTTACAAATGGAATCATCCCCTCTTTAGCAAGACCTGCTGCAAAAGTTAAAGCATGACCTTCAGCTATTCCAACATCAAAAAAACGAGACGGATATTTTGATGCAAATAAACTTAAGCCTACTCCATCTTTCATTGCTGCTGTAATAGCAACAATTTTTTTATTATCGTCAGCTAGTTCTACCAATTTATTTCCAAATACTTTTGAATAACTATTACTACTCTTTTCTAAACTTTCTCCCGTTTCAATATCAAACTTTCCAATTCCATGAAACTTTGAAGGATTTTCTTCAGCATAAGTATAGCCTTTCCCTTTTTTTGTAATTATATGAAGAAGAACTGGTTCGTCAAATTCTTTTACTTCTTCTAAAATTTGTTCTAATTTTTCTATGTTATGACCGTCAATAGGACCTAAATATTTTATGCCAATCTCTTCAAAATACATGCCTGGTACAATCATCTGTTTTATTGCATCTTTTAAACGACTTATAATATTTACTAATGCATTACCTGCAATAGGAATTCGGTTAACTACCCTTTTCCATTTTTTATTTGTAGAACGATATTTTTTCTTACTACGAAGATTTGTTAAAAGATTATTAATACCACTATTATTTTTGGAAATACTCATTTCATTATCATTTAAGATAATAATCATTTTTGTTTTAGACCATCCAACATGATTTAATGCTTCAAGAGCCATTCCGCCAGTTAAGGCACCATCCCCTATTACAGCTATAACATGATAATTATCACCTTTAAGATCTCTTGCTTTTGCAAGTCCCATCGAAGCTGAAATAGATGTAGAACTATGCCCCGTATTAAAACAATCTGTTGAAGACTCTTCTATTTTAGGAAAACCAGATATTCCTCCAAATTTACGAATATTTTCAAATTCTTTTTTTCTTCCATTTAATATTTTATGAACATAACATTGATGACCAACATCCCATACAATTTTGTCTTTTGTTAAATCAAAAACACTTTCAAGAGCAATAGTCAATTCAACAACTCCCAAATTAGATGCTAAATGTCCTCCATTTTTTGAAACAACAGAAATTATATATTCTCGAATCTCATCTGCAAGTATTTTTTTTTCTTCTAAATTTAACTTTTTTATATCATTTGTTTTATTTATTCTCTCTAACATATAACCACCAACTACTTCTTTTTAATTATATCACATTATAATATATAAATTACTGTCTATTAAAATAAAATTATATGATTCAATAATTTATAAAAGATTTTTTACTGTTTGTTTGTCTTTATCATTAAAAAATATTTTTCATAAACTAAAGTAGTTGGAGGAATATTATGCAAAATAGTATTTTAAAAATTCAAAATTTATCAAAAATATACCACGATAAAAATTCTGAAACTCTTGCAATTGATAAATTAAATTTAGAAATTCAAAATAAAGAGATTATTGCTATTGTTGGTCCTTCAGGTTGTGGTAAATCCACTCTTCTTTCTATTTTGGCTGGACTTGTTGACAAAAGCGATGGAAATATTATTATAAATGATAAAAAAAAACTTGGTTATATGCTTCAAACTGATTCTTTGTATCCATGGAGGACTATTCTTGATAATTGCTTAATAGGTTTAGAAATTAATAAAACAAAAACAGCAAAAAATATTGAAAAAGTAAAAAAATTGCTTAATAAATATGGACTTTCGGAATTTATTTATAAATACCCCAATAACTTATCAGGTGGAATGAGACAAAGAGTTGCACTTATTAGAACTCTTGCAATGAATCCAGATATTTTACTTCTTGATGAACCTTATAGTGCTCTTGACTATCAAACAAGACTAGCTCTATCTGATGATTTATATAAAATTATTAAAGAAGAAGGAAAAACAGCTATTTTAATTACTCATGATCTTGGTGAAGCAGTTAGTTTATGTGAAAGAGTTATTGTTCTAACAAAAAGACCATGTAAAATTAAAAATATATATAATATTGAATTAGTTAATAAAAGTTTTCCAACTGAAAATAGAAAAGATCCTAAATTCAGTTATTATTATGATAAGATTTGGAGGGATTTAGATGTCAACTTATAGCAGTGAACATATTAACTTTTTAAAAAAAATAAGAAAAAGAAAAATTCTTGTTTATTTAACTCAAATATCTATTCTAATATTTTTATTTTTACTTTGGGAGACATTAAGTAGACTTGGAATAATCAATACATTTTTATTCTCATCTCCAACTAATATTATTAAAACTATTAAACATTTAATAAATACAAATAATTTTTTAAATCATATACTAACTACTCTATACGAAATTTTAATTAGTACTTTTTTATCATTAGGAATAGGTTTTATTATAGCAACAATACTATGGTCATCAGAATTCTTAAGAAAAGTATTTGATCCTTATTTAACTATCTTAAATTCCTTACCTAAAGTAGCATTAGGTCCTTTAATTATAATATGGGTTGGTGCAAATATTAATTCAATTATATTTATGAGTTTAATGATCTCATTATTTATTACCATTATTAACTTATACACATTTTTTATTAATACAGATAAAAATTATATTACACTTCTTTTAAGTATGAAAGCAAATAAACTTGATATTTATAAAAAAGTAATTATTCCAGCCAATTTAAAAAATATTATAGCAACTCTTAAAATAAATGTTAGTATGAATCTAATAGGTGTTATTATGGGAGAGTTATTAGTTTCTAAAATGGGACTAGGTTATTTAATTATGTATGGTAGTGAGGTATTTAATATTAATTTAGTTATTACTAGTGTATTTGTTTTAGGCATTATATCAACAATTCTTTATTATATAATTGATTATTTTGAAAAAAAAACTAATTAAAAAGATATTACAAATAAGTAAAAGTTTGTAATATCTTTTAAAAATACTTTTATTTAACAAATTAAATAAAATTTATTTTAATTGTATCTTACCCAACATAAGTTACCATATAATAACATAGTAAATTTTATATTTATTGTTTTTAATTAATATCATCAAACAACTGCCTAATATCTATTTCTAAAGCATCAGCAAATTTTCCTATTGTTTCTAGTAATGGTGTTTTATCAATTGATAAGCACTCCAAATCTCTTACATAGCCATGAGTAAGTCCAGTTAAATCTGCAAGTTCTTGAAGTGTGTACTTTCGCATTAAACGATACTTTTTAATATTTTTTCTTACAATTAAAGATAATTGTTCTTTCGAATATCTACCAGTCAAAGTACTTCGCTCCCTCTCTAGTAAAATTATTTCATAAAAAATATAAAAAATATGTCGCCTGCTCGAAGTTTTTGTGTTATAATTATAATAGAAAGGAGATAAAATTTATATGAAGACTAAAAAATGTAAACATTGCCAAGAAGAAATTGCCAAAAGCGCTAAAAGATGTCCTAAATGTGGAGGAAAATTAGGAATACCAGCTTGGATAAAAGCTTTAATTATTGTAGTGATTATATTTATATGTGTCATTGGATGTGTTAATGGATGTTCAAATGCTGTAAACGAAGCAGTTGAAGATACTAAAAATTCTTATAAAGATATAAATGGAAAAACTTCATTTAAAATAAATGAAACATTTCAAAACAAATATGAAAAAATTACTATGATTGAAATAAATAAAAATGTCACAAATTATAATTCATATCTAGGACCTAAGACTGGAAATAAAATTATTGCACTAAAATTTGAAGTTGAAAACATTAATGAAAATAATGATGAACTATATGTCAGTAGTTTGAACTTTAATGCATATGCTGATGGTGTTGCAGTAGATTCATACATTTATGCAAGCGACAAATATAATGACTTATCAGCTACAGTTGGAAAAGGAAAAAAGGCTATTGGATATGTATTATATGAAGTTCCTAAAAATGCTCAAAAAATAACTGTTGAATATAATGCTGATTTCTGGACTGATGGTAATGCTATTGAATTTATAGTTCAATAAAAATAAATACTGGCTAAAGTTTTAGGTCAGTTTTATTTTGCAATTATTTTAAAATTTATAAAATTAATTAAAATAGTACCTAAATAGTACCTAAAAAAATAAAAACCCTTGATATACAAGAGCTATTTACATAATGGGACGGAATAAGGGAATTGAACCCTTGAATACTAGAGCCACAATCTAGCGTGTTAACCACTTCACCAATTCCGCCAAAACATAGATATAATATCATAAAAATTTAAATATGACAATATAAATTTAATAATTTTATCTTTTTTTGCTTTTTTTTGTTTCAAAATTACCTAAATATGATAATATTATATTAGGAAAGGAGTTAAAATGAATAGAAGTGAAATTAAGGAATTAGCAAAATCTAAAATTAAAGGCAATCTTTGGAACTTACTTTGGCCAGTTCTTGTTATTAGTGCAATTGAGTCTATTTTAACAGGAATAATTTCTCCTGCTCCAACAATTGATTACACTAATTTAGAATCAATAACCGCTACAACCAATACTTCTCCAACTGCTGCTTTATTAGTGGCAATAATTAGTATAGTTTGTGGTATAGCTATGATTGCATACAAAAAATATGTACTTAATTTTGTAAGAACAGGAAAATTTGAAACACAAGAAATTTTAAATGGCATAAAAGAAAAATGGCTAAATATTATAATTTGTGAAATATTAGTAGGTATACTTGTGTTCCTTGCATCTTTAATATTTGTAATTCCAGGAATTATCTTAGCACTTGCTTATACAATGTCTACTTATTTAGTAATTGATACAAATTTAAGTGCAACAGATTCTATGAAAAAAAGTCGTGAAATGATGAAGGGTTATAAACTTGATTATTTTATCTTTGGACTTAGTTTCATTGGATGGATATTACTAGTTCCATTTACATTATTTTTACTTTTAATATGGTTAGTTCCATATATGACAGTTGCAGATGCAATTTATTATGACAAGTTAAAAGAAAAAACTGGTAATTAGGAGAATTCAAATAGAATTCTTCTTTTTTATTATATTTCATATTTAAAATATGCTATAATATAAATCTCTCAGGAGGAATTATGAACAATAAATTAAATGAAGAAGTTGCATTAGAATTATTAATAAAAGATCAAATTAAAGAAAGAAGTGATCTAAAAAAAACTGAAAACCGATGGATTTTACATAGTATTTATGTAGGTCTTGCTTCAAGAAGAATTGCTTTTAAATTAGGACTTGATTCAGGTTATGCAATGGCACTTGGTTTTATTCATGATATAGGAAGAAAAATTGATCACTTTAATCATCCTATAGAAGGATATAATTATTTAATAAAACTTGGTTATGTAGAAGAAGCTAAAATTAGTTTAACACATAGTTTTGTTGATAACCAAATTGAAAATACAGCTGGAGGTGGACCAAAAGATTTGGATAGTTATAACTTCATAAATGACTTTTTAATTAAAAATCCACCTACTTTATATGATAATATTATACAATTATGTGATCTATTTTGCCTAGAAACAGGATTTACAACAATAGAAAAAAGATTACTTGATCTATGTTTTAGAAAAGGAATTTATAGTAATTCTTATTTACATTTTCAAAATGTAATAAAACTAAAAGAAAAGCTTGAAAGTAAAATGAAATGTAATCTATATGACCTATTTCCAGAAATAGAAAAAGATGATCTAAATAGTCAATATCAAGATAAAGAAAAATTAATTGATATATTAAAAGATAATCAAAAGATAAAATGTAAAAATTAATAAAAAGAAATCTAATTACTGATTTCTTTTACTTTACTAACTTTTTTGCAATTTCTTCTTCTAATTTATGATTTTGACTATTAATATAATTAGAAGTATCAACTATTTCTTTTTCAAGATCATATATATCTTTATCAGTTGGTTTATTAAAATAGCAAATATCTAGAGAATGCATATTTAAAACATCTGAAAATCTTCTTAAAGGACTTGTAATATGTGAATACATTGGGACATTTAATTTTTCATGACCAATATTATCCTTTGTATAAAAAGATCGCATTAAGAATTGTTCTAATTTTAAAATTTCATCTTTAGACATCAAAGCTATTATTTTTTCATCTATTTTTTTTATTTTATTACAGCGATACATATAAGGATATCCAAATTCACTCATATATTTAGCAGTCATATAGCCAGTTAAAATCATTGAATATGATACTAAGTTTTCTGCAAAATTACTAATTTTAGCACTTCTAAATATTTCTCTTATCTTATTATCTTCGTATACTCTGATATCTCTAAACATTGTTTTTAAATAGTTAACTATTAAATCATAATTTGCTAAATTTTCATCTTCTATCTTGCTTTTTCCACCCTTTTCATATAATTCATTCATATCATCATATGTTAACCTTCTATTAACTCTTATAGTACTATTCAAAAAATAATAATTAACAATATTACCATGCGGATCAAATTCATAACAAAAAGTTTTAGTATAACGATTTCTATCTTGTAAAAGAGACAGCTTATCATAAGATAAATCATCAGGAAGCATAGGAATACTATCGTCTTCTAAATAAATAGTTTCTCCCTTTAGTTTAGCTTTTTTCATAACTTCTGATTCATAAGGATATAAAACTAAAGGATCAGCTATATGAACTTTTAATAAAATATGTCCATTTTCCAGTTTTTTTATAGATAATCCATCATCTAATACTTTAGAATCAGAATCATCTATTGTAATAATATATTCTTCATTTTGTTCACATCTATTTAAATCTTCTTTTAATACTATTTCATGTTCAATTAATTCTGTAATAATAACATTTAAATTACAACAAACTCTCTCAAATATTTTTCGATCGATAACATCAATATTCTGAATTTGCCTTTTATATATTTTTCGCATTTTATAAATAAGATCTCTGTATTCTTTTTGCTTTTTATAACTTAATTTTTGATATACTCTTTCTAAATAATTAGATACTTTTAGTAAATAAGAATAATCATTTGCTGAATCATAATTAAAAATAGCATCCTCTATTAATTTTATAAAACATAAAAAACAAGAGTCTAAATTAAGATTTAAGGCCTTTATACAAGAATTTATATTTGTAGTATCATCAATAATTCTTTTAAAACTTAAAATACTCTTGTTCATATTACTCACTCCTTCTATTAATTCCAATTAAAGTTACTTCAGAACTTAAAAAATTTATTCTTTCCATTATTCTTCGAGCTTTTACTTTATCACTACTAGATGAAGTTATTTGCAAATGATTTTCTAGTTCTTTTAAACTTAAATTAGATGTAAAAAATATTGGTAATTTATAATCCATTCTATATTGTAAAATACTACCTAATATTTCATCCCTTGCCCAATCGGTTAATTTTTCGGCACCTATATCATCAATACAAAGTAATGGTACTTTTTTTATATTATCAAAAAGAGAATTATAAGAATCACTTCCAAAACTATTTTTTATTTTTCTTAAAAACTCAGGAAAATACACAATAGCACTTTGATAATTAAATTTAGCAAGTTCGTTAAATAAGGCTGCAATTAAATAAGACTTACCAGAACCAAAATTACCAGATAAATATATTCCTTTAGATATTTCTTCTTTTTTATAGGAATCGTAAAAAGATTTAATTTTCTTTATTATTTCAATTCTTGATGCATCATCTTTATAAATATTTTTAAAACTAGCTCCTTTTAAAACAGGAGGAATTTCATAAAAATAGACATTTTGTAAATACTCATTTTTTTTATCCATTTCCTCTTTCTTTTTACATTCAAAATAAGAAAAAGTCAAAGAATTATTTAAAACCTTAGGAGTATAACAATACCCCTTCATACTATTTTTACATGATAGTAACGATTTACAATTTTTACAATTTAAATATTCCCTAGTAGCATCTTGTAATTTGGATGTATATTTTATTAAAATATCTGTAGGTATATCTATAGTACTAATTAATTCTTTAAAATTAGGATCATCCAAAGCTTTTTTAAAATTTATTTTTAATAAATTATTATCTTGCTTTTTTAAAGTTAATTTTTCCATAGTACCTCCTAATAAATTGTATTTTTATAGTCATTTAATAACTTTTTACAATCAAGGTTATCTATTTGAATTAATTTAACAACATCTTTTCTTTTACCATTTAAAAAATCATAAATAAGAGAGTCTCTAAAACCTATATTATTTACTTCATTTCTATCTGTTGAAAAATATACTTCTTTAATATTAGACCATATAATTGCAGATAAACACATTGGACAAGGTTCACTAGTTGAATATATGCAACAACCAGATAAATCATATGTATTTATAGTTCTACAAGCATCCCTTATAGCAATTATTTCTGCATGAGCGGTTGGATCATTATTTAATAAAACTTTATTATTACCATGTCCAATAACTCTTCCTTTTTTATCTACTACAACAGCTCCAAATGGACCACCTTCTTGATTATTAACTCCAATTCTTGCTACAGAAACTGCATCTTCTAAATAATTATTCATACTATACCAACCTCATAAATACTATAACACTTCTACTGTTCAAAGTAAATTTATTGAGAAAAATTTGACTAAAATTTTACTAAAAAAGATGATAATAAACTATCATCTAATCTTCATAATTTAAATTTTTAAGTTCAGGAAGAACAAATTTACCATTTTTTCTAACTAATACATCATCAAGATATACTTCTCCTCCACCATATTCTTCTCTTTGAATTAAAACCATATCAAAATGAATATTAGATTTATTTCCATTATCACATTCAAGATAAGCACTTCCAGGTGTAAAATGAATACTTCCAGCTGTTTTTTCATCGAATAAAATATCTCCCATTGGATTCATTATTTTAGGATTTAGACCAAATGAAAATTCTCCAACATAACAACTTCCTTCATCTGTTTTAAATAATTCCTTTAATTTATCTTCAAACTCTCTGGCATGACATTCAATTATCTTTCCATCTTTAAAAGTTAAACTTACATCATGAAATATATATCCATTATATGGACTTGGTGTATTGTAAGTAATAGTTCCATTAACTGAATTTTTAACTGGAGCAGTAAATACCTCTCCATCTGGGATATTAGATTCTCCAGCACATATAATCGCTGGAAGGCCCTTAATACTAAACGTTATATCAGTCCCTTTTGATACTATTCTTACTTTATCTGTTTTTTCCATTAATTCCTTTAACGGTTTCATATCTTCATACATCTTATTATAATCAACTGTCATTACATCTAATGAAAAATTTAAGAATTCATCATAAGTCATTTTGGCTTTATATGCATCTACTATAGTTGGATAATTTAATAAAACCCAACGTTTTTCATTAACAAGTACATCTTTATATGGTTTTAATTTTTCTTTTAATTTATTATTTAATTCACTATCAGTCTTTCTATCAAAATAATCACTTAAATTAGAATGAATCTGAATAAAAGAATCATATTCATCAACTTCAAACTTTAAAATACTTTTCCTATTTTCAATAATACTATCATTTAAATTTCTTTTTACTAATTCTTCTAATTCTGGATCAATATATTTAACAGTCGGAATTCCCTTATTTTTTAAAACTTCTTTTACTAAATATTTAATTAATTCTCTAGCTTCATTACTTTGATAAGTAATTAATACTTTATCATTAGTTTTTACCTTAATACTATGATTTACAATAATTTCACTTAATTTTTTTAATCTTTCCATCTTAACATTCCCACCTTTCTTACATAAAATATCATGGAAAGGAGTATTTCATGTATACTAATTATAATATACCACAAAATAGAAATTTTAATCATAGAAATTTTTATAGACCAAATCCTCCAATGAGACCAGACTTTAATAATAATGATCGCTTCTTTGGAGGTGGATTTTTAGGACCATTTATTCTTGGGGGAGCTACTGGTTACCTACTTGGTAGACCTAATTATTATAATCAAGGACCAATTCCAGTTTATTTTCCTAATGGAGGATCTATAGGATTTCCAATAAGATATTTTTAAAAGACGTCCTAAAACGTCTTTTTCTTTACTTTAAAATTTTTGGTTTCTTTTACTCCCATATTTCTTTCATAATTAATCTTTTGAATAACAAGTGGTAACCAATAAGGATCCCAATTAATAATAACTCTTTGTCTATCATCTTTATCATCTTCTAAATCCTTAATATAACCCATTTCTAAATAAGCTGGAATAACATTTCCTCCATGTTCTTTAAAATCGCATCTAACACTACTACTATCATCTAATAAATAAAAGCACTTTGCACAACTTGGAGGTAAATTTAAAGTTTCAAGAACAAGTAAAAATTTACTATTAAAAGTTCTATTTTCAATACCTAATGTATATGATTCTGCAAAAACTGGAGTTGTAATTATTCCATCAATAAATGATTCACCATTTTCCATAAAATAATTATAATAAACTAACTCTTTTATACGTGCTTCCCTTTCTGGATTTCTATGAGATACAAAGAAGATAAACGTATTTTCATTTCTATTTTTAGAAAGCTCTAATAAAGTTTCCTTTACATTGGTATATAAATTAAATTCATTATGAATATCAAAATAATCAATTGAATCAAGATATGGTCCATAATCTTCTAATATCTGATTTCTCAAATCCCTGTGTCGGCGTTTAAAGTTTTCTTGATCTGCAAAAAATGGATGAGAATTATAATATTCCATCAAAAATTTTTGAGAAGCTTTATAATTAATTCTTTCTATTTGCCTTTCTGTTGCTTGAGTTGATTTATTAATAGTATCATCAATATCAATTAAAATAATAATAGGTTCTTCTCCTCTTGCAATACAATTATGAATTTTTTTTGAAGATAATTCTATTTTTCTTCGATTATATTCTTTTATATCATTAAATATTTCTTTCATAAAATCCCCCAAATACATAATATTTAAAATATATAGCCAATTATATCATCTTTTAATAAATTATAAAACCCAAAAGTGTCAACTCGCTATTTATTAAATAAATAAGACATAGTACTCTACAAGTGCTATGATTATATCACTTTTCACCCAATTTGTCAAATTTCATACAAAAAAAACTTAATCATTCAAAAATTCATGAATTAAGTTTTTTACATTTTCTACTTTTTCATCAATAAATTCAGTTGCTTCAATAACTTTCAAATTTTTATGACTTTTCCAAGCATCATTAGTTCTTTTGTCAAGTCCCACAGCTTCTTCTGCATCTTCAAACCTTGCAGAATTTGTACTCGTATTGTATTTAGTTTTTATATCTGTTGCAACAGTCACCATATGAATAACCATATCATATTGTTGTCCTAATTCTTCTTCTTTTAAATTATTCTTTTCTAACAGTTTAGTAAACAATTCTTGACCTAAATAAGCTTTACTATCTAGTATACCACGATCTGATAATATAATACATTCAGTTTCTTCTGGAAGTTTTTTTATAATATCAAAGTATCTTTTTTCTTTATATAGTTGTAAATTCAAAATTTCATTTTGAAAATCAAAAACAGGAATACTATTTTTTCCAAAAGGCTTAATTCCACCATTAATAAGTTCTGTTGCACATTCGTTTAATAGTAAAACATGATATCCAAGATTTTCCAAATCTTCCTTTACGCACGTAATAGTTGTTGTTTTACCAGCACAAGGTCCACCAGTTAAAACAATATTTGCTTTCAATTTACCCATACTACAATACTCCAATTCCTAAAGTCATTTCATTAATATTATAATATTAATTTCTTAATTGTCAAGAAATTTATTAATTATAAATTTTATAACTTATTTTTAAGATCTTTTTATTTATTAATTTTTTCATCAATTATTTCTGCATCAACAATATTATCCTTTTTATCGCTAAATTTATTTTTAGCTATCTTTCCCTTAGTTTCTACATATATTTTATATAAATAGTATAAAACGATCAAAACAATAACAATTGGCAATAAAAAGATAAATAGTCTAGCAACAACATATACTATTAAACCAACAATTAGTATATTTAAAATAATTCTTATTGCTTTTTCTAAATTATTATTCATATTTTTCTCCTTTAACATGAATTATATCATAACTTAAGTATTTTTCCTATTTTTTTATTAATAACCATTAATACTCTCTTAAAATATATTTCAAACATTACAACAATTTACAATTTTATTTACAAATAACTTATTATAATTTAAAATAAATTTACAATTAATTAAAAATTCAAATTTAACCCTAAAATTCATATAAAAACATATAAGATGATTAAAATTCGACATTTACCTTGACACTTTTTAATAAGTAAAATATCATCATTTTTACATTTTATCTAAAATATTTAAAAAATCCTTAGGAATATCATCTTCAAATTCTAAAACTTCATTTGTTATAGGATGATTAAATTTCAAATAGTAGGCATGAAGATACATTCTTTTAAAAGAATTCTTTGGTCCATATTTTTTATCACCTAAAATTGGGGTACCAATATCATTCATGTGAACTCTAATTTGATTTTTCTTTCCTGTTTTAATATTTATATCAAGCAAAGTATAATTAGCTGTTTCTAATACTTTTCTATAATTAGTAATTGCAAGAGATCCATCTTTTGATTTAGTTGAATAAACTAAATTAGTCTTTGTTTCTTTTAAATATGATTTAATAGTACCTTGATCATGTTCTATTTTACCATTTACAATTGCAATATATTTTCTATTAACCTTATCCCAATTGTTCTGTAAAGTATTTTTTGCTTTAATACTTTTTGCAAATACAATAAGGCCTGATGTATCATAATCTAATCTATGAACAATAAAAACTTTATTATTTTTATTTTTTCTTTTTAAGTATAAATAGATTTTATGATATAAAGTATTTTCATTTTCTTTTTCATTTGCAATTGTTAACATATGATATGGTTTATTAACAATTAAAATATATTTATCTTCATAGATTATTTTTAATTTATCTTTCTTCATTTGCTAGTACCCTTTTTATAGCATTTATAACAGCAATTCTACCATATGTATAAGTAAGGCCTCCCTGAAGATATGCAATATATGGTTCTCTAATTGGTCCATCGCATGATATTTCTATGCTACTTCCTTGAGTAAAACTTCCACTTGCCATTATAATTTTATCAGAATAACCTGGCATACAATCAGGAATTGGTTTTATATAATTATCAATGGCACTATACTCCTGAATACCTTCAACAAAATTAATTAATTTGTAAGGATTATTAAAAATAATACCTAAAACAATATCTGATCTTACTTCTTGATAATTAGGATTTGTAGAAAAGCCTAATTTTTCAAGTAATAAACTTGCAAAAATATTAGTTTTTATACTACTTGCAACAACCGATGGAGCCATATACAATCCCTGTAATATTTGCTTATTCATACTAAGACTTGGACCAACCTCACTACCTTGTCCTGGAACAGTTAAACGCTCAGCAACAAGTTCAACTAAATCACTTCTTCCTGCAACATAAGCACCATTTGGAGCTATTCCTCCTCCTAAATTTTTTATTAAAGAACCTACCATTATATCACATCCAATTTCTTTAGACGTTGGAGTTAAATAATCTGTCATTTCACAATAACAATTATCAATCATAATAATAATATCTTTATTTATATTTTTAATAAATGAAACAATTTTTTGTATTTCAACTATAGAAATAGACTTTCTATCAGAATAGCCTCTACTTCTTTGAATTTCAATAACTTTAACTTTATTATTTTTTAAATATTTTTCTATCTTTTCATAATCAAAATTATTATTTTTTAAATTAATATAATCAAACTTAATACCAAATGAATTTAAAGAACTAGCATTTTTCTTTATACCAATTACTTCATCTAGTGTATCATATGGTTTTCCTGTTATTGATAACAAAGTATCATTTGGTCTTAAAAGTCCAAATAATGTAACTGTTAAAGCATGTGTTCCTGAAATAAATTGACTACGTACTAATGCATTTTCAGAATCCAACACATATGCAAATATTTTATCAATTTTATCTCTTCCTACATCACCATATCCATATCCTGTTGTTCCATAAAAATCAGTTTCCGATAACTGATATTTTTTAAATGCTTCAATTATTTTATTACTATAGTATTCTTCTATTTTATCTATCAAATTAAACCTATTATCACTTATTAATTGTTCATCAACCTCTTTTATCAATTTATTTAAATCAATCTTCATCACGATCATCCTCTATTCTTATTACACATCCACTTTCAATATTTTTATCCACAATAGTGTTAATAATTTTTTTTACTACTTTTTCTTTAGAGATTAATTTCCTTTGACCTATTCTTATAAGCTCACTTTGTAAATATTCACTATTCATTTCAAGGGTAGACTCTGTATCTACCCAATTGGGTGCAATAGCAATCACTCTAGTATTATTTAAAATCAAACTCAAAGACTTAGTTAATTGAATAATTCCTGCTTTACTAACAGCATAATCAATATTGTATAAACTATATGTATCTATCCCATCAGTTGAAGACATATTAATTATAATTCCATTTTTATTAATTATTTTACTAGCATACTTTGACATCAAAAAAGTTCCCACAATATTAACTTCTAAAACGTCCATAAATTCCTTTTTAGTCTTATCCTCTATTAAATTATCCATCGAAAGAGAAGCATTATTAACTAAAACATCAATTTTACCTATTTCTTTATAAAAATTTAATATAACATCCTTAATTTCATCTTCATTTTTTAAATCACATTTTTGAATAAAACATTTTACTCTATATGTATTAATAATATTTTTTTGTAATTTTTCACATAATTTTTTATTTGTATTATAAGTTAAAAATAAATCATAACCTAATTCGGCCATTTTTAAAGCTAAACAATTACCAATTCCTATACTTGCACCAGTGATCAAACAATTCATACATACCTCTTTATTTCGTACTTATAATATCACATTTTAATAAATTTATCAATATTAATTTTATTTACACAAAAAAAGCATTTTTAAAGTTAAACTGCTCTAAAAACACTTATAAAAATTCAAGTATTTTTTTTTATTTTATATTTATTTTAAATCACAACTAGAAATTGGATTTAATAACAAATCACTAAATCGATTATCTAAATATGCATAATACCCGCTACTAGCAATCATAGCAGCATTATCTGTAGCATATTTAATACTTGGAAATATGTAATTAATATTATTTTCTTCACACAATTTTTGAAACTTATTCCTAATACCACTATTAGCAGCAACTCCTCCTGCTAAAATTAAATTCTTAACCTTATATTCATTTAATGCTTTCATTGTTTTTGTAGTTAGTGATTCAATAACTACTTTTTGAAATGAACAAGCAAGATCTTCTTTTCGAATTTTTTTCCCTCTTTGTTCTTCATTATGAACTAAATTAATAACCGCACTTTTTAAACCACTAAAACTAAAATTATAGCTATCATCATGCAAAGGAATTGGTAACTCATATGTATTTTTACCTAAGGATGATAATTTATCAATAACAGGTCCTCCAGGATAATTGACTCCAATTACTCTACCAACCTTATCATAACACTCTCCAATAGCATCATCAAGAGTACCACCAAGCTTTTGAAAACTATAATCCTTTTCCATTAATATAAGTTCGGTATGACCACCACTAATTACTAAAGCTATTAAAGGAAATTGCAATCTTTTCACTAAATTATTAGCATATATATGACCTGAAATGTGATGCACTGGAATCAAAGGCTTATTATATAAAAATGATAAAGTTTTAGCACATTCTACTCCAACAAGAAGACTACCAATTAATCCAGGTCCATACGTTACTGCAATAGCAGTAATTTCATTCATTGTCATATGAGCCTTTTCAAGACATTCTTCTAATACAAAAGTAATATTTTTAATATGAGATCTACTTGCAATCTCCGGAACAACCCCACCATAATGCTTATGAATATCTATTTGACTAGAAATTACTGTTGCGATTTCTTCTATACCATTTTTTACAATAGAAAAACTTGTTTCATCACAGCTTGTTTCGATTCCGAGGATATATATATTGTCTTCATTTAAATTTTTTTTCATAAGTATACCATCTACTTTTCCATAATAATTTTTTCTAATACTAACTTCTTGAAATCCATTTTTTTTATATAAATAAATTGCTTTAGCATTATCTTGCCGAACTTCTAATGTAATGTTTTTTATATTATTGCAACAAGAATAATTAAGTAATTTTTCTAGTAATTTTGAACCAATATGTTGATTTTGAAAAAATTCTAACACATTAAAGTTTGCAATTTCTATTCTGTCATATATTTCATAAAATTCCAAAAAAGCAACAACACTATTGTTAATTAAATATAAATAAAACTTAACATATGGATTGTTTTTATATTCATTTATAATATCGCCACGCAAAAAAACATTTGAAAATTTTTCTTCTATTTCAGAGATATATTTTAAATCTTTATTCTGTAATTCTATTATCATAATTTATACTACCTAAATTTTCTTCTGCTTCGGTTAATTTTAAATATACTGGATTTACAAAATGTGGATTTGTACTTGCTCTATCTTTAACTTTATTTATAATTTTTGAAATATCGGGATCATAGCTTATACTATCTGATAATTCTAATTTAGAATCATTTGTAATAAACACATATTCTTTCTTTAATGAATCTAAATATTTTTTTAATTCCTGTAAGGAAATATATTGATTTTCTAAAAGTATATTAGATTCATCGTAAACACCAGAATACACATAACCCCTTCTTGCATCAATAACAGGAACTTTATATTTTGATGTATTAATACTATAAGCCATTGCTTCCAAACTAGTAATGGAAATGATCTCTTTTTTTAACGTTAAAGCAAAGGTTTTAGCAAAAGTCATTCCAATACGAATGCCTGTAAATGATCCAGGACCAGATACTACTATAATCTTATCAATTTCATTTGGCTTCATAGCAATTTTTTCAAACATTTTTTGAATTTCATATAATGAGTATTTAGACATGTCTTTTCCTAAATTTTTCTTAATAAAGGCCTTTAAAACTCCATTAGATAAAATTCCTGAATATAGATAATTTGAAGATGTATCTATATAGAAATAATTCATGCAACTGCCTCACAGATATCTTCATATTTTTTACCATACGGAATTAGAACTATAATTCTTGTGTTTTCATCAATTATTTTAATTTTAATATCAAGTCTCTCACTTGGAAGTTGATCCTTAATCATATCAGCCCATTCAATGAGAGTAACTCCACCTTTTTCATAATAATCTTCAATTCCTAAATCTTCATTAACATCATCAAGTCTATATACATCCATATGGTATAAAGGAATTTCACCGTTTTGATATTCTTTTATTATATTAAATGTCGGCGAAGTAATATCTTCTTCTATTCCTAAAGCATTTGCAAAAGCCTTAACAAATACTGTTTTACCACTTCCTAAATCCCCCATTAAGCAAATTACCATATTTTGAAATTTCTCTGATTCTATATTTTCTGCAAGTAATGCAGTATCATGTTCATTTAAAGATGTAATTTTATATTCCATTTTTCGTCACCTAATTCATTATACAAAAAAAAAATATGTTAGACAACACATTTCTGCCAATTTTAACAAAGTTTTTTCGACAATATTTGATTTATATTATCTTTCTGATATATATATTTTAACTATTAAAAGCACATTATAATCATATGCATTATATCATAAATTATTTTTATATAAAAAAAAATCTTTGCGATGTCCTATTTTAGCCTTAACAACTATCGTCGGCGTTGAAGAGCTTAACTTCTGTGTTCGGGATGGGAACAGGTGTACCCTCTTCGCTATAATCACAAAGAAAATAATATGAATAGTTCTTTCAAAACTTAGATAATGTGTTCATCAAATTAATTAACATTTATGATTAAATCCTCGATCTATTAGTACTGGTCAACTCAACATGTCACCATGCTTCCA
>CAMVCF010000018.1:0-19659 GCA_947165945.1 uncultured Clostridia bacterium
CATCCATTTCTTGAGTTGTCATACGTTCACGAATAACACGTTCCATACGAGCAACTCCAATTCTAAATTGATTTTGTAAAAGTTCTCCTACTTGACGAATTCGACGATTTCCTAAATGATCAATTTCATCATAATTACCAACACCATGAAGTAAATTTAAATAATAAGATACACTTGCATAAACATCAGATATTGTAAGTCTTTTAACATCTATATGACTATCATTTCCGATTACTGTAAGCTTAGTTTTCTTATCACTTGGATTATAAATTTTAATTGTTTGAACTCTATTATATGAATCTAGATCTTCATTTATTTTTACTTCAGAAAGATTATAATCATTTGCAAAAATCTCTTTTAAATCTTCTAACATGTCTTTAGTTATAAGAGTGTCTTTTTTATATTTAACTTCATTGTCTACTGTAATGTCTTCTGCTAAAGTTTGCCCAAGTAATCTATCTACAACATTTAATTTACGATTAAATTTATAACGTCCAACACGAGCTAAATCATATCTAAATTCATCAAAAAATCTTGTAATAAGTTGATTTTTAGAACTATCAAGTGTTGCAGGTTCACCTGGTCTTAATTTTTCATATATTTCAATTAAGGCTTCATCTGTATTTCTTGTAGAATCCTTAGCAATTGTATTTTCTATATATGGATCATGTCCAAATACTTTATATATATCTTCATCACTAGAAAGTCCAAATGCACGAAGAAGAGTTGTTAATGGAACTTTTCTTGTTCTATCTATTCTAACATATAATACATCTCTTGCATCTGTTTCAAATTCTAACCATGTTCCTCTAGTTGGAATAATTTGTGATGTAATAACACTACGACCATTCTTATCAATTTCACGACTAAAATAGACACTAGGACTTCTTACTAATTGAGACACTATTACACGTTCTGCACCATTAATAATAAAAGTACCACTGTCAGTCATAATAGGCATATCACCTAAAAATATTTCTTGTTCCTTTACTTCACCTGTTTCATGATTAAAAAGACGAACTTCTACTTTTAAAGGAGCTGAAAAAGTAGTTTCACGATCGCGACATTCACGAATAGAAAACCTTGGTTCATCAAAATGATAATCTCCAAACTCTAAAGATAAAGTACCAGAAAAATTTTCAACAGGAAATAAATCATCTAATACTTCTTTAATTCCAACTTCTGTAAACCACTGATAACTTTTCTTTTGAATCTCTAATAAATCTTTTAATTCATAAGTATGTTTAATTTTTGAAAATGTTCTTCTTTCGCGATAATCGCCACATTTGATAAGCTTATAAGCCATTAAATTCACCCCTATACACTAATTTTTTTAAATAACATATTAAATTTCTAATACGTCGCCAATTTATATTAATAACACAAATTTTAAAAGTAGTCAATAAAAAATTAAATTATTTTAAAGAAATTACATAAAAACCTTTCTTTTTACCTAAAATATCAATTTTATACAAAGAATTAAAATCTCTTATAAATGTTTTAGCACCTTGTTCTTTACGAATAACTAAATATATCTTACCATCTTCTAGTAAATATTCTTTTGATGTTTTAATTAAGTCATACAATTTTTCTTTACCAACTCTAATCGGTGGATTCGATATTATATAATTAAACTTTTTATCCACTTCAAGATATCCATCACTTATAAATGAATTAATATTCGTACAATTATTCTCTTTAATATTCATTTTAGTTAAATGAATTGCCCTTTTATTTATATCAATCATAGTAACTGGAACATTTAAAATTTTATTTAAAATAATTCCAATTACTCCATATCCACATCCAAGATCAAGTATATTACCACTAATATTTTCTTTTAAAACCATTTCTATTAAAAATCTGCTTCCAAAATCAAGTTTTTCTTTCGAAAATACTCCATTATCAGTATAAAATTTAAATTTTTCCCCATTTAAAGTTAAATAAAACTCTTTAATATCACTTTTTAAATTATCATCATTACTAAAATAATGTCCCATATTACTCCTAATAAATATAAAAAGAGTAACTAATTCACTAAATAAATATAGTTACTCCTTTCTTGTCTTGATATTTTATAATAATTTTTCAAATTTTTCAAGTATTTTTTAATAAACATTAAACAAAATCAATTAATTCTACATTATTTGCATCATAATTTAATGATTTTACAATAGATTCTATTTCATATTCATCAAAAGACATCTGAATTTCTTTTTTTGTCTTAAAGAACAAACTAACTTGATCAATAAATATATTTTTGATTGTTCCTTTTTCTAAACCAATTTCAAATAAATACCTAACAATTTGAATAATATTTTCTTTATTAATTTCTAAATTATCTAAAATGTAAGGATAATTACTTTTCTTTATATCTTCAATATCCATTTCACTAAAACTTAATTCTTTCAAATAGTCCATTTTAATTACCTCCAACAATACTTTCAACAATATCAACTACTTTTTGATACTCATTATTTTTTATAACTGTATTATAAGTTAAAGCAATCAATAAAGCATCTTTCAAAGACATTTTTGTTTTCAAGAAATTATATAAACGAATTGTTTTGATACGAGATAACACAATATTTCCTATTTTATATTTTAATTCACTCTTCTTATAATTACTATCAAGTTTATTTATATTACCATCAAGTGTCATATCAAATTCTTTTAAATTTTTAATTTCTTCTTTTAGCTTTAACATTTCATCTTGACCAATAAAATCATACTTTAAATTAAAATATGTATCTGTATATTCTGGTTCAAGTGATAAAGTATCTACTTTTGAATTTGATATTTCTCCAGATATAACACCAGGCTTGTTTCCATAAATTTTTCCACCGTTTTCACTTGTAAAACGAAGTTTCATTAGCATATCACGATTTATACTATTTAATTTATAAGGATATTTTTTTACATATTCAAGTCCATCAAAATAATCCTCATGTCCTAAAAATCCTTTTTCATAAGCAATTGCTTCAATATAAGAATCTAGATTTGTTAAAATATTTTTATTATATAAAACATATTTTACATTATCATTATTAATATCTATCTTATAAAGTGAAACTTTATTATAGTTTTCTATTAAAACGTCATGATTCATTATTAATACTTCACGATAGTTATCGAATAAATTTATTAAATTAATCTTTTTTTCTTTAAAAAACTCAATGTTCTTTTTTAATGAATCCATAACTAAATTATTTGTAAACAAAATCGGCATTGTTTCTACAATAATTTTTAAAATATCATTTAATTCATCTGATTTTACAACAAAATTTTCTTTTATTAATGTAATTAATTCTTCTATTTGAGAGCTTGAGTTATTAGAAAGAATCATTTCTAAAACTTCTTTATTTCTCTTTAATTCTTCTAACAAATTATATTGATTTAAAATATTTAGCATTTGATCAACATCACTAGTATTACTATTTTGAATATTTAAGTTAGAAAGATTGTATTTTTCACATATTTCATTTATTAAACTATTTTCATTTAACACATTTCTTTCAATATTTTCATTTAAAATATCATCATGGCTTACTGGTATATCATCATCTGGTGTAGTAAGAGCTATAGCATTATCTTTTTCTTCTTCTAATTCCTTTAATTTTTCATCTATTTTTTTAATAATATCTTCAAGCTCTATTGTATTTAATTCCTTAGTATCTTCAATTTCTTTAGAAGAATTATTCTCGGAATCTTCTAAATTATCATCCAATTTAGTATTTAATTCAGGTATTTCGTTATCATTATCAATAATTGGAATTTCAATTGGCTCATTAATACTATTATTAATTTCGTTTTGATAAGGCTCTTCTTGATAATTTTCTAAATTTAATTTTACATCTTCCAAAGATAAATCTTCGGTCTTAGTTTCGTTTTCCGTATCAGGTGAAAATGGTTCATAACTTACATTAACCGGTTCATAATCAAACTTTGGAAAATCAAATTTAAAAGTATCTTTATTCGTTATATCTTTAAAATCATCATCATTTTTTATACTAGAGTAAATATCTGCATTATATTTTAAAACATATTCAAAGATATCTGCTTTTTCTTCAATAGTAACATTAGCAAAATCAAGAGATTCACGAATATCATCTATTTCAGTTAAATATAAATTATTTTCAAATTTAGAAATAATATTTTGATAATTTTCCAAATTACCTGTAAGCACCATTAAATCAGTTTCAGGAAGTCTTTCTCTACTTTCAGTTAAATTATGAATTGTTTCTTTTAAATTAATAGCTTTTTGCTTCATTCCCTCTATAAAATTATAAATAGCACTGGTTTGATCTGATGTTAATTGTAAACTAATAGATTTTCTAATTCCTTGAATAATGTAAATAATTCCATCATAATTACAAGTTTTGTTTTTAAAAATATCTCTAATACTTGGATCAATCATTGACAAAACATGTTCAAAATCTTCTTTAGTTATTTTATCAAAATTTAAAATATCACTTTCTTTAAATAAAGATATTTTTTCATTAATATAATCTAGATCACTATTATTTTTTTCTAATTCTCCATTTAAATAATTTAAATTATCAATGTTTCTATTAATTGCTTCAACTTTTATATTTAATATTTTAAGCAGTTTCTCTTGCATCTTTATCCTCCATTTTTACATTTAATGTATCCAAATCCATGGTCAACACTAAATCTTCTAATTTAATATTTTTTAATAATATATCTCTTTCTTCTTTATTCTTTTCGTATTCTTCTTTTTTTAAGGAATCTAAAATTATCATTTTCTTTTTATCTAAGAATTCTTCTAAAGATGAACCAGGTTCTAAAACACCTAAAATTAATATATTACCATTTTCTAAGAACATATAAACTGTTTTTACAATAAAATCATTTTGTAAATACACATAATTATCATTGTAATATAAATAAGGCATTACTAATTTTGTATCATTTTCAATATCGAGTAAGTTTTTAAGAATACAACTTTTATATTTATCATCTGCACTTTCTAAATACTTTCTAATAAAAGATATTTGATCATCAAATAAAAAGCATAATTTTCTAGGATATATTTCTTGTTTTTCTTTTTCCTTTTCTAAAGAAATTGTTTTATAAAATTCTAAGTAATCTGAAATTAAATCAGTATATTTTTGTTCATCATACATTTTTTTAATTTTATGAATTAAATATATTTTTTTATTTAAAATCTTTTCTTCAAAATTATCTTCTTGTAAATAAGTTTCAACTGGCTTATTTATTTCATCATTTTCTTCATACATTTCATTTAATAAACTATTATTTTTTTTAAGTAAAATACTAACATCAGATAATTTTATTTTAGAAGTAATTTCAATATCGTTTGTTGTAATATAGTTTTTAACATTACATTTATTAACTTGTATTAAAACTTTAAGTCTTTCTTCTATATCTAATTTATTTAAATCAAGAAACGTTAAAAATTCATCAATATCTTTTATAAAAATATTATCTTGTTTTAATAAATAAAAATACTTATTTAAAAGTTCTTGTTTTTCTAACTGTTCTTTTTTAGTTTCATAATCCAAATTGATTTTCTGATTCAAACCATATAAATACTCATACATTGATTCCATAAATTTAACTGAATCTTTATACTGAGGAAGATCTTTTAATATCGGATCATCATTTTTTAATAGATACTTAGAACTTTCATATTTATCAATCAATAAACTAGAATTTGCATTTCCTATTTTTATTGCTTTATAAATAAAATCCTGATCATAAAAATCTAATATTTCTTTGTAATTTTTTTGACCAAGTTCAACTAGATTTTCCATTGTTTCATGAACATCAGACAAAGATTTAACTTCTACTCGATTCTTATCAATATTTTGTATTTTAGGTTCTACTGCATTTAATAATACGCTTAAACTATTATCATTCACTAGACACCACTATCCCTTATTATATTAATATAATAACATAAAGTTTTTTGGAAAGCAAGATAAATTAATTATTTTTTTTAGTTATCATATATTATATGGGAGGATAATATGCCAATTATTAAATATACAAATAATGAACTTGATTTACTAGCCAGACTTATGCGAGCTGAAGCGATCGGTGAAGGAAATCTTGGAATGCTAATGGTTGGAAACGTTATTGTTAATAGAGCTATCTCTAATTGCTTAACATTCAAAGATACTAGAACTATTTATAGTGTTATTTACCAATCACCAGGAGGATTTGCCGGAATACGTAGTCAGTTATTTCAAGCAACTCCTACTAACAACGAAAGAAAACTTGCGAGAAGAGTATTAGATGGCGAATATTATTATCCAGCCACCAATGCTTTATGGTTTTATGCCCCAAGTGGTACTAATTCATGCGTTGATTATTGGTATGATCAAAAATTAACCGGAAGATATCGTAGTCATTGTTTCTACGAGCCATACCCCGGAATATGTCCAGAACTTCATTAAAAAATATGTTGAACGAAATCAACATATTTTTTTAATTATTTCCGTTTTTCTTATTAAATGTATCAAATGATTTTAAGACATCAATTGGAAGTGCAAAGATAATTGTATTAGATTGATCACTACTTAAATCATTAATTGTTTCAAGTGTTCTTAAATGCACTGCAACAGGATTTTCAGCAAGTTTATTTGCAGCTATTCTTAAATTTTCACTTGCTTCAACTTCACCGCGAGCTTTTGTAATAACTGCTTCTTTTTCACGTTCAGCTTCAGCAATACGAGCAATTACTCTTTTCATCTCTTCTGGAAGTGATACATCCTTAAGTTCCACATTTTCTACTTTAATGCCCCATGGATCTGTTGCTTTATCAATGATTTCACAAATCTTTTGAGAAATTTTTTCACGTTCACTTAATAGTTCATCAAGACTTACTTCTCCAACAGCATTACGCATCGTAGTTTGAGCAAGTTGAGATACTGCATAGTAAAAGTTTTCTACTTCAAGAATTGCTTTACTAGCATCAAATATCTTATAGTAAATAACTGCATTTATTCTAATTGAAACATTATCCTTTGTAATTGCATCTTGTTCAGGAACATCTACTGCCTTAGTACGAATATCAATTTTTCTAAATGATTGAAATATTGGAAGTACTAAATTCCATCCAGGATTCATTACTTTACTATATTTTCCTAAAGTAAATTTTACACCTCTTTCATATTGATCAACCTGCTTAATTGATACTAAAATAATAAAAACAATTATACCTAAAATAATATATATCATAAGTACTCCTTTCTTGCTTTACATTATATCATATTTTAGCAAAAAAGTATATATGCATAAAAGATACATTTTTCTTAAAAATATTTTTTTAATGAATAACATTTTTTTATTTTTACAAAATAATAATATGAAAACAAAATATAAAGTAAATAATAATGAATTAGTAGTAAACTTTGATTTTTTATATAAATTTAAAGATAATCAGAATAAGATTAAAAATCTTAGAAAATATATTAACAAATTAATTATAGATAATAATATAAAACAAAATATTAATAAAATAATTGTATATAAAAATGGTTTATTAATAGGAGTATTTTATTTGACAAACTATTATTTAAAAAAATTAAATTATTATCCAAAGAATAATCTTATTTCAGAAAAAAATAGTTATTTTTACAAAATAAATACTATTGAAATAAGTTAAAAAAATTAATGCTTTTAAGCACTAATTATTTTAAACTTGCAACAGATGTAACATTAATAGAATTTGCTATATCCAAAAGTTCTATTGTATTCATAACATCTGATACCATATAGTATTCTATTCCGTTACTAATCCAATTAAGAGAATTATCAGTTATGGCACCTATTGTATCATTTACAAAACCAGGTTCACCATAAGTTGGAATAATTGTAAATTCAGCTTCTTTTGTTGCGGTTTCTTCTACAAGAGTAAAGCCTTTATCTCCCGAAAATGTAAGAATTACTCTTTCTCCATCTGTCTTACTAACTTTTTCTTGTTCTTTTAAAACTGTTCCTGTTGGTAAATATAGTGGATAAATAATATCTTGTAATGAAGCTGTTTTAGACGTGTCTTTTTTAGTTATATCATCTTCTAATGATGCTGTTTTAATAATATCATCTTCAATAAATCCATTCATAGTTGATCCAGTTTGACTTGCATTTAGATTATTATTCATATTATTTGATGAATTTTCATTAGTATTTGTTTTACAATCTTCTCCTTTATTACAATTTGAATTTGTTGTAGTATTATTAGCTTTATTATTTTCATTATTAGTATCACTAGCATTTGAATTATTATTAGTATTATTTATAATACTATTAACCTCAAAGTAAGATTCATCAAATGTTGGATTATAATCTGTGTTTTTAACGGTAAATTTCATTTCAACTTCATCTTTATCATTTAAAACTTCAACACTTTCAATAAATAAATCGCTTGTAACTGTTACCCTTTCTTTAACCAATTTATTATTATTTGGAAAGCTTACTTTACTTGTAAAGATATATTTACCATCACGTTCTTCTTTAGTAACTTCACTATCTTTATTTAAATCATCAACAATAGAACTTAAAATATAAACTTGAGAATTATTATAAGGCCAATCACTTTGAAATTTAAAACTTTTATTAAGACTTGGCGTTAAAACAAATACTCCATCATCATTTCTAAGAATTACTTGCTCATGATTATTAGAAGTATTAGTTAAAGATACTCTAAACTTATCTTTTTTCATAAAGCTAACTGATACATCATATGTATAGTTGTTATTATTATTCTTAACTTCTAAGATACCAGAAATCGTATATCCATCTAACTTATTTATTTTATTTGTTAAGTTTTTAAATACACTTTCACTACTATCTTTTCCACATCCTGTTACTATAAAAATAGCACATATCATTAAAAAAACAAATATTTTTTTCAAATAAAATCCCCCTTTTTCTTTCTTTTCAATTAATTATATTAAAAAGATTTTTAAATATTCATGAATAAATTTATTTTTTTTGTCTATCATAGATAGTGATAGGAGGAATGTATGCAAACATTACAAAAAGTAGCCTTAGTAATTACAATTATTGGTGCAATAAATTGGGGATTTATAGGTTTATTTGATCTGAATTTAGTAGATGCAATTTTTGGCGTAGGATCAGCTTTAAGTCGTCTAATTTATACTTTAGTTGGGCTTACCGGTTTAATAAATATTGGTCTTTTGTTTACAAATTATCATGACTAATATTTTATATTAATTATTATGAAAAACAGCTGTTTTACATAATTAAAAGTCTTATAAGTAAAATTAACCTATAAGACTTTTTACTATTTATTAAAGTTTTTTGATAAATACCACATTAATAATGATCCAATAAAATTTCCTATAATACATAGAAAAATTGAATAATCAAATGTTCTAGCAACTCCAAGTGTTATTATATTAGCAATACAATGTTGAAAACCTGAAAATATAAACAATGGTATTCCAAATATAATTCCTAATGGCGTTCCTTTTTTGTACATAAAAACTGCTATATACATTATAATTCCACATAAAACTGACTTTAGAAAGAATGAAATAGATATATCCCAAGATGCTATCTTAATCATAGCATTTTTAGCTATTTCTTCATCTGTCATAGAAAACAAAAGTCCTATTAAATAACCAAATATTAAATTAACTATTAATATTATTACCAAATCTTTTATTTTTATTTTATCTTCTATTAAAAATCCACATTTTCCTGTAAATAAATTAAGATTCATATAGCATACTCCAAGTAAACCAAACGAAAATATAACTGGTCCTATAGGATTTCCAAGTTTTAAAAGTGCATAGTTTCCAAGTGATATTAATAAAGCTGCACCAATACTTTTATTAATTAATTCTAAATATTTTTTCATAATAATCCTTTCAAATTAATTATAACATATATTTTTATTAAATAATAAAAGTTTATAAATTACTTATATATTCCAAGTTTTTTTCATCATATAAATCGAAATTAGAATTAATATTCATTTTAATATTATTATCCTTTATATATCTATTTTCAATTTAAAAATGTAACTTATAGAACATGGTATGTTATCAATTTCAGATATACATACCTCTTTAATACCACATAAAAATGGAATTTTTTCATATATATAACACATATACCATAAAACTATTTTATTGATTTTTCATAAGAATAGTTATTTTCTATTTTTTTATTAAAATGGAAAAATTACCGTCATCATAGTAATCATTTTTATAATTTTTTATATTTAATTTTATTATATTGTTTTCATCTGTTTTATAAACAACATCAACAATTATATAATAAATACTATTATTTAATTTAATTTTTTTATCAATCATCATACCTTACCTTCGTATAATATTTTAACAAAAAAAAGCCCGTAATCGGACTTTTTATACTATCTCTTGCTAAATTGTGGTGCACGACGAGCTTTTTTAAGACCATATTTTTTACGTTCTTTAACTCTTGAATCACGCGTAATCATTCCATTTACTTTAAGAGGTTTTCTTAAACTATTTTCACTATCTTTAGTTGCACTATCATATTCAAGTAATGCTCTAGTAATTCCTAAGCGAATTGCACCAGATTGACCACGAAATCCACCACCCTGAACTTTACAATCAACATCAAATAATCCTTTTGTATTCGTAAGTTCTAATGGTTGCTCTAAATCCATAACAAGTGTTTCAAACGGAAAATATTCACGAACGTCTCTACCATTTACAGTAATTTTTCCTGTTCCACTAGTTAAAGTAACTCTTGCGATACTACCTTTTCTTTTTCCTGTAGCTTGATAACTTTTTGCCATAATTATCCTCCCTATTTAACCTTAATCTCTACTGGTTTTTGTGCTTGATGAGGATGATTCTCATCTTCATAAACAAATAATTTTTTACCCATTAATCTTCCTAAACGATTATGTGGAAGCATTCCTTTAATAGCTCTTTCAAGCATTTCAATTGAATAATTTTCACGCATCACACGAGCAGTTCTTTCACGAAGTCCTCCCGGATACATAGAATGATTATAATACATCTTATCATCTAACTTATTTCCAGTTAAATTAACTTTTTTAGCATTAATAATAATTACATAATCACCACAGTCAACATGAGGAGTATAAGTAACTTTATGTTTTCCTCTTAAAATATGAGCAGCACAAGTTGCAACTCTACCTAATGACTCACCTTTAGCATCAATTACGTACCAAGTACGATCAATACTTTCTTTTTTTTGCATATAACTTTTCATTTTTATTTCTCCTTCAATTTTGTTTCATTTTCCACTATGAAACTATTTTGGAAACTTTAATTTCATGTTCCCACCATGAAACTTTTGGAAACTAAATAAGTAATAAATACTTACCGGGAATCAATGTACCGACATAGATTATACAAAAAAAGGTTATAAAAGTCAATTAAAAATTAACTTTTTTTAATTTTTTTCCTAAATTAGATTCATTTAAAGAATTTTTAATAGATTTTTCCATTTCATTTACCTCTTCTATTAATATTTCTTTAGCAGATTCAGTTATAAATTTTAAAAATAAAGATACTTTATCAGCACTACATTCCACCTTTTTAATACCAATCAAATAACAATTACTGTTTAAAAAATCTGAAGAAATAGAATCAAGTGATTCAATCATATAAATCTCTTTATTTGTCAAAAGATCATAATACTTTCCATTTTCATATACACCAAAAACAACATTAGTTTCAGAATCTTTTAAAAATATATTTTTTAAATCAATTATATAATATCTTATATCCATATTCACAAGTACTCCTTTTGCCTTTATAATAATTAAATTGCTTTTATTTGTCAACAATTAAACATCAATTAATTCACATTTTCTTTTTATTTCTAATACAAAAATTGATTCTTTATGTTTTCTTGTCATTAAATAAACATTATTTTTAGTCCTTGTAATAGCAACATAAAAAAGCCTTCTTTCTTCAGCATACAAAAACTTTTCCTTATTTTTAAAACAAAGCTTTAATACTTCATCATCTTCTATTTTATTAGGAAATCCTAACATTTCATTAACTAAATTTAAAATAATTACATTATCACATTCTAATCCCTTTGAAGTATGAACAGTTAAATATCTGATTTGCATATCTTTATATTTTAAAAATCCATTATCTATTTTACCTTTATAAACAGCATTAATATCATTTTTACAACGACCAAGCACAAGTATTTCTTTTTTACCTTCCATGTATAATTTATCTAAAAGTCTATAAAACTTAAACTCATAATTACTTTTGGTAAAATAAACTATTTTTATTGGTTTTATAAGTCTTTTATCAGATACTAATCTTTTACTTAACTGATAATGATTCTTAATAATAAAACGATATGCTATTTTTATTAAATTTAATGAATTACGATAAGTCTTATTCATATATAAAATACGACTAGGTTTAAAATACTTTCTAAAGTTTACAAATAAATCTAATGTACATCCAGAAAACTTATAAATTGACTGGAAATCATCTCCAAAACAAATTATTTTACTATCACATTCTTCTTGAATTTTTTTTATCAAATTATAACGAACCAAAGAAGTATCTTGAAATTCATCTATAATTATATATTTATAAAACCTTTTCATACCATATTTATCAATTATTTTAGAACAAATTTCAATCATCATATCAAAATCAATCATATAACTACTAGAAAGTTCTTCAAAATAAATTCTATAAATATCAAACACAATAATAAAAAAACAAATATTTTTTAATTTTATTTTTTTATTAAAGATTAACTTATTCTTTTTTATATAATTTTTAAAACTAGTAATATCATGTCCATTACTTTTAATCATATTAATAAATTTTATAATTAGTTTTTTAAAAGACATAAATAAATTAGTATAATCATATTTTACTTTATCTAAAGTTAGTTCTTTGTTGTTATCTATACAAAATTTAAAATAAATTATTAAATATTTTAAATAACCATTATAATAAATATTACTTTCAAAGTATTCATTTACAGTATATTCAAGTAAATCACTTTCAGAAATATTATAAAAAACATGATGATCTTTTAATATTTCTAAACTTAATTTATGAAATGTAAAAATATCTAATTCATAATTAATCTTATTTTTTAAACTTTTAACTGTTTCATTAGTAAATGAAATACAAAGAATATCCTTAGGATTAATTAATTCCTTTTCAATTAAATATTTAATTTTTCCAACTATAGTTAAAGTTTTACCACTTCCAGCACCAGCTACTACTAAAATATTATCAGTATTATCTAAAATTATTTTCCTTTGATCAAGATCAAGACAATAGCCATTTATATCATCAAAGAAATGATCTTCTAAGCGTTTATCTTTATTCTGCATATAATTCACCCTGAATTAATATAAAAGAAAACTTTTAAATTTAACTAATTATCCTATTTATTTTTTTTAAATTTCATATAATTTAAATTATTTCTTTGATTAGTTCAGATACACTTTTATATTCTTTTATTGATACATTTTTTAATTCTTGAACAGAATCCTTCATACAATACCCATTAAAGTCTTTTACCATATTAATATCTGTATAAGAATCTCCTATTGTATAAACCAAAACATCATTTAATTTTAAATCATTAATTAGTATTTTTATTGCATTAGATTTATTAGTTTTATTTGAAATTATTTCTAACATATTACTAGATACCAAATAAGAATTAATATTTAAATAAGTATTATCTATCTTTTCTTTTATTTTTGAAATACCAGCAAGTGGTAAATAACGTACTGCTATTTTAGTTAAATTATCATGTTCAAATTCAACTCTACTATCTAATTTAGAACAACAAAAATATTCAATACTTTTTTCTAATTCTAAATCTTTTTTTAATAATTTAATATTTGTATTTTTTATAGGAAAATTATATAAAACATTATCATCTTTATCTATAATTGTTGATCCATGATTAAGAAAAACATAATCATATTCTATATTATAATGACAAGCTTTCTTTTTAAAATCTAAATAACTTCTTCCTGTTGCAATAATAAATAAATTATTATTACTTCTAAATTTTTTAACATAGCTTATATTTTTTTTAATATCCAAATCATTTATATAAAATGTTTTATCATAGTCACTTACAAGTATCTTAGTCATAGATCCTCCTATATTTTTATAATAACATAAATAATAACAATACACTAATTATATTTTATGTCCTGTTGATACAAATTTTATAAAATGTTATAATAAGCATGTAAGAAAAATATAATTATAAAGAGAAATATGAAAGGATTAAAAATAAATTATGAATAGAATAGAAGATATTAATTTAGAAAATAAAACAGTAATTATTAGAGTAGACTTTAATGTTCCTCTTGATAAAAATTTAAATATTATAGACGACAATAGGATAAAAGAGAGTTTAAAAACAATTAACTACTGTTTAGAAAAAAATTGCAAAATTATTTTATTATCTCATTTAGGAAAAGTAAAAACAGAAGCTGATAAAAAAACTAAATCTTTAAAACCAATTGCCAAAAGACTTTCAAAGCTTTTAAATAAAGACGTAATATTTATACCTGAAACTAGAGGAGAAATTGTTGATAAAAGTATTTTTAATATGAAAGAAAAAGATATTATTTTACTTGAAAATACAAGATTTGAAGATTTAAATGGAAACCTTGAAAGTAAATGCGATCTAAAGTTATCTAAATATTGGGCAAGTAAAGCTGATGTATTTGTAAATGACGCTTTTGGAACTAGTCATAGAAGTCATGCCTCAAATGTTGGTATTAGTAAATATATAAAAGAATCTTGTCTTGGATTTTTAGTTTTAAAAGAACTTGATCAACTTTTACCAATTATAAATAATCCTAAAAAACCATTTACAATAGTACTAGGTGGAGCTAAAATAAGTGATAAAATTGGAGTAATTAAAAATCTTTTAGATAAAGCAGACAATATTTTAATAGGTGGAGCAATGGCTTATACTTTTTTAAAAACCCAAAATGAAGAAATTGGAATGTCTTTAATTGATGAAGATTATTTAACATTTGCCAAAGAAATAATTGAAAAATCAAATAAAATTATTCTACCAATTGATCACGTTGTATCAATTGATAAAAACTCTAATAATTACAAAATAACAGATAAAATTGAAAAAAATGAAATAGGTCTTGATATAGGGCCGAAAACAATAGCATTATTTAAATCTTATTTAGAAAAAAGTCAAACAATATTTTGGAATGGACCAATGGGTTATTATGAAAATAAAACATATCAAAATGGCACAAAAGAATTATGTGAAATTATAAGTAAATTAAATACAGTAAGTATTGTTGGAGGAGGGGACTCTGCATCATGTGTTATTAATTTGGGATATAAAGATAAATTTACTCACGTATCAACAGGTGGTGGAGCTTCTTTAGAACTTTTAGAAGGGAAAGAACTTCCAGGAGTTAATATATGAAAAAAAGATTGTTAATTACATATGCATCATATGGATCAGGTCACAAAAGCGTTGCAGAATATGTTGAAGACTATTTTAAAGAGCATTCTAATGACTTTGATATTAAAGTAATTGACGTTATAGACTACGGTAATATTATAGCTAAATTAAATGTTAAAATGTTTAACTTAAATTTTAAATTTCAAAATAATTTTTCATCAACAATAGGATACGAAATAAGTGATAATAAAGTAGTAACTGCTCCTTATAAAGAAGTTGCTTCAATTCTATTTAAAACTAAACTAAAAGAAGATATATTAGAGTTTAATCCAGATATTTTAATATCTACTCATTTTCTAGGAAGCATTATTATGGGAATGATCAACAAAAAGTATAATGTAAATACCAAAATTATTACAATTTTAACGGACTATGCATCCCATTCAATGTGGCTTAGAAATCACAAAAGAGAAAATGCTTTTATTGTAAGTAATGACATTGTAAAAAAAGAACTAATTAAATTTGGAATACCTGAAAATAAAATATATCCATTTGGAATACCTCTATCTAGTAGATTTAAAAACATTGATAAAAATACTGATAAAATAAAATATAAATATAATATTAAAAATAAAAATCTAACTTTTCTTTTCTTTGGTGGTGGATCACTTGGTGCAACATTTACCTATACATATTTAAAACAAATATTAAAATTAAATCTTCCAATTAATATCATTTTTGTATCCGGAAAAAATGTTAAACTTCAAAATAAATGTAATTTTTATATAAAAGAAAATAATATTAAAAACATAACTGTACTAGGATTTACTAAAGATATATCAAATCTTTTAAATATAGCTGATGTTGTAATTACTAAACCAGGTGGTTTATCTGTAACAGAAGCATTAGAAATGAAAACACCAATGATTTTGATACCAGGTAATGGAGGCCAAGAAAACCATAATGCAAGGTTTATTACAAAAAATAAATTTGGTATTTATGCTAGAAATTCTTATATTTTAGCAAAAAAAGTGGAAAAATTAGTAAGTAATCCTAAACTTATCCAAGAAATGTATAATAAATTAAAAAATTATGAAGAGAATAAATCAGTAGAAAAATTATTTAAATTAGTAAACGAAATGGAGAATTTAAAATGAAAATAATCTGCTTAAATTTTAAAATGAACTTATTAAAAAAAGATATTCGTACATATTTAAATCAAATAGAAAACAAAGTAAAAAGAGAAAATACTATCTTTTTTCCAAATTGCCTACATATTAATGATTTTTATCAAAAAGGTTATTTAGTTGGTAGTCAAGATATTTCTTTTCAAGAATTTGGAAGTATTACTGGAGATACATCAATTCATCAATTAAAAGAACTTGGAATAAGTTATACTATTATAGGTCATTCTGAAAGAAGAAAATATTTTGACGATGATAAATATGTTTCTAAAAAGATCAAATTAGCTCTTGAAAATAATGTTAAAACTATTCTTTGTATAGGTGAAAATATAAAAGAAAACCAGGCTAAGTCTAGTTCTTTTTTACAAGAACAAATTGATGATGCCTTAAAAAATAATTTAGATTCAATTACAAAAGAAAACTTAATAATTGCCTATGAACCTGTTTGGGCAATTGGAAGTGGAACGATTCCTGATAATAATTATCTTGAAGATACAATTTTCTTTATTAAAGATTTTATTAAAAAAAATTATTGTTTAGACCTTAAAGTTTTATATGGTGGAAGTGTAAACAAAGATAATATTGAATCTTTAGAAAAAATAAAAAATTTAGATGGTTATTTAATCGGAAGTGAATCTCTAAAACCTGATAAAATTTTGGAATTAGTACAAATAATCCAGTAAAGTCGACAAAAATAGATAAAATTAGTTCTTGAAAAATTTGTAGAATACTATATAATTATAATTGCGTGCAGTAGGAAAGGATAAATAATGAAAAAAATTAGAGTACTTATGATCGACGATAATAAACAACTCGTTGATATGGTAAAGGAGTATTTTAGTAGTCACGCAGTAATTTCATTAGACTTTGTAGCTAATGATGGGGTTGAAGGAGTAGAGGCTATAAAAAATCATTTAGAGGAATTAGATCTTATTTTACTTGATCTAATTATGCCAAAAAAAGATGGGGTATCAGTTTTAGAAGAAATTAAAGACATGAAAAGTCTTCCAAAAATAATTGTTCTAACATCATATAATACTCCAGATATTATTAGAAAAGTATCTAGTATGGGTGTAAATTACTTTATGTTAAAACCTTTTGAATTACCCGAACTAGAAAGAAGAATTCTTGAATGTACAAATGAAATTAAAGCTAGTCCTAAAACAATTGATTTGTATCATAATAATTTACAAATTGCAGTAACAAATGTCTTACATGAATTAGGTGTACCATCACATATAAAAGGTTATTCCTACATTCGTGAAAGTATTTTAGAGGTTTTTTTTAATCCTGATATGATAGGAGGAATTACTAAAGAATTATATCCAAAGATTGCAGAAGAATTTAACACAACTGTATCTCGAGTTGAAAGAGCAATAAGACATGCAATAGAAGTTAGTTGGAATAGAGGAAACTGGGATCTTATGCAAGAAATATTTGGTTATAGTGTTGATATCGAAAAAGCAAAGCCAACCAATTCTGAATTTATTGTAACAGTTGCTGATAAGTTAAGGCTTGAATATACTCATATAAAATAAGGTTCTTAATAAAATTTAAGAACTTTTTTCTTATTTTTACATAAACTTAAGTGGTGATTTAATGAATAAGTATAAAGTATATGTATATGCTATCTCTAAAAATGAAGAAAAGTTTGTAAAAAGATGGGTTGAATCTATGAAAGAAGCAGATGATATCTATGTACTAGATACAGGTTCAACTGATAATACAGTAAATATGCTAAAAGAACTAAATGTTAATGTAAAACAAATGATAATTGATCCATGGAGGTTTGATAAAGCTCGAAATGAATCTTTAAAGCTCGTTCCAAATGATGCAGACATATGTATTTGCACTGATTTAGATGAGGTGTTTGAAAAAGGTTGGCGAAAAAAACTCGAAACTATTTGGAAACCAAATACAACAAGACTTGCATATAACTATAATTGGAAATTAGATAAAAAAGGAAATCCAGAAGTTAACTTTTATATAGAAAAAATACATAAACGAGAATGTTATATATGGAAACATCCTGTTCATGAAGTTTTATATTATGTAGGATGTGATAAAGAAAACAAAATAACCACTGATGAAATTACTTTAAACCATTATCCAGATGAAAAAAAAAGTAGAAGTAGTTATTTACCACTTTTAGAATTATCTGTCAAAGAAGATCCAGAAAATGATCGAAATATGCATTATTTAGGTAGAGAATATATGTATTACCAAAAATGGAATGAAGCAATTGATACATTAATTAAACATTTATCTTTAAAAAGTGCTACTTGGAAAGATGAAAGATGTGCATCTCAAAGATTTATTGCCAGATGTTATCAAAAACTTAACAGAATAGAAGAAGCTAGAATGTGGCTTGATAAAGCTATCAAAGAAGCACCTTATTTAAGAGATCCATATATAGAAAGAGCAATTCTTGAATATAATGAACAAAATTACATTGATGTTGAAAAATATTGTCTTTTAGCATTAAAAATTACAAAACATACCAAATCATATATAAATGAAATATTTAGTTGGAACAATACAGTATATGATTTATTATCAATTAGTTCTTATTATTTAGAAAAATATGAAGACGCAGTTAAATATGCTAAAATTGCTCTTAAAATGGAAAATGATAATGAAAGAATTAAAAATAATTTAAAACTAATGAAAGAAAAATTAAATGAAATTAAAAAGAGTTAAATATATAAAATTTACTGAGTCTGTAAATAAATTTGTGTAAATTAAAAATCTTTCCATGATAAAATAAAAGAAATGGCTTATTATACTTATGATGAATTTAAAAAGTTTATATCCTATGAAGAAGATCTAAGATGGAAATGTGTATTTGAAATATTATATTATTGTGGACTACGTAAAGGAGAATTAAAAGGTCTTACTTGGAAAGATATTTATTTTGATAAAAAAGTATTATCTGTTAATAAACAAATAACACAAAGAAATAACCGTGTTAAATTCGAATTTTCCGATACTAAGACAAGAGATAGTAGAAGAATAGTTCCTATTACTAAAGTCTTGTTAA
>CAMVCF010000019.1:0-18231 GCA_947165945.1 uncultured Clostridia bacterium
TAACTCCTGTATAAATTAATTTTTGATATAACATTCTTCCATATTCTTTTAAAACTGGGATTACTACTATTTTAAATTCACTTCCCTGTGATTTATGAATACTAATTGCATATCCAAGTGTAAAATTATTAAATGTTGATGAAGTAAATGTTACAATATTAGAATCATAATCAATAGTAACTTCTCTTTTTATATTATCAATTTCTATAATAATACCTATATCTCCATTATAGATATTATCATCTGGCATGTTCATAAGTTGTAAGACTTTATCTCCTTCTCGATATAATATATCATAAATAACAATTTCATTTTTTTCTTTACTTTTTGGATTAAAAATAGATTGCATCATCAAATTTAAGTTATTAATTCCATTAACTGTTTTATAAATTGGAGCCATTACTTGAAAATTGTGATAATCAATATTTTTATATTCTTCTAAAATTATACCAAGTTTTTCTTTTATATTTAAACTATTTGCTTTATAAAACATTAAATCATCATCTTTATTAAAAAGTGAATAATTAATTTCTCCTTGATTAATATCATAAGCTAAACTAATAATATTAGAATCATCATTTTGTCTATAAAGTCTTTCAAGTCTTACTACTGGAAATACTAAAGACTCTATTAAATCCTTTAAAACTTGTCCAGCTCCAACCGATGGTAATTGATCAACATCACCAACTAGAATAATTCTAGTATCATATTTAAGTCCTTTTAATAAAGATTCAAATAACATAGTATCTAACATACTAACTTCATCAACAATTACAAGTTTTACATCACTTTTAGAATATTCATTAACTTGAAATTTATTTGTATCTTTATTCCATTTTAAAAATCTATGAATAGTACATGCTCTTTCATTAGTTGATTCCATTATTCTTTTACTAGCACGACCAGTTGGAGCAAGTAAAGCTACATCATCTGACATTTTTCCAAAAATATCTTTATACAAAGAGACAATTGATCGAATAATAGTTGTCTTTCCAGTACCTGGACCACCTGTAATAATTAAAATATTTTTTAAAAAAGCATTCCTAATAGCAAGTCTTTGTTTTTCATCATATATTATTCCATTATTTTTTTCAAATTCATTAATCTTTTTTTCTAAAAGATTATTTTTATAGAAAAGATCTTCTTTATTATTTAAAAAAGTTAATCTTTTAACAATCGTTCTATCAGCATTTTCATAACTTATCAACTGATAATAATTATCTTCATATTTTATAATTCTTAAATCTTGTTCTAACTCCTTTAATCTTAAATCAAAATAAGAATAATCAACTTCATAATTTATTACAATTCTAAGCATCGAATAAATTTCATCATAACTTGAATAAGTATCTCCCTTTTCAGATGAAAGTAATATCATTGAATAAATAATACCCGCTTTTACTCGCTTTATATCATCTTTTAAAAAATTATTTTTTAAGGCAACACTATCTACTTTATTAAAACTAATTTGTTCTATATCATAAAATATATTATAAAGATCTAAATTAACTAGATCAATTGTTTTTTCTTTGTAATGTTTATAAATAATTGTAGCATCTTTTACTTGAAATCCAAGCTCTGTAAGTCTTAATATAGTATCACTACTTTTATCTAGTTCTCTTAATTTAGAGATAATAACCTCTTTATTTTTTTTAGTTAATCCAAAAACTCTATCTAAAACGCTTTCATCATTTTTTATTAAAGAAATTGCATCATTTCCTAATTCTTCATAAATTTTTAAAGCCTTAGATTCCCCAATTCCTTTAAATAAATCACTTGTAAAAAATGTTACTATACTATTTCTATCTTCAGGTATTACTGTTTGATAACTTTCAACCAAAAATTGTTCTCCATACTTAATATGACTAGTCATTTTACCTATTAAAGATAATTCCATATCTTCAATTAAATCATAAAAATAACCAGTTATAGTAATAATCTTATTATTATACTTTGAATCAATATCATTTTCTTTTACTCTAAATAAGTAAACTCCATAATTATTATCTGATAAATAGATTTTTTTATTCAATTTACCAACAATTCTACTCATTCTGTAACTCCTTGACAATTCTTACAATAATAAGTACTACGACCTCCTATTTTAGATTTTTCTATTACGCTTTTACAAACAGGACATACTTTTTTAGTATGAACTTTTAATTTTTCTTGATAAGAACCATTTACTCCTAAACTTGATGTATAACTTCTAATAGTTGTTCCTCCGTATTTAATTGCAAGACTTAATATATTTTTTGCTGATTCTATAATTTTTTCACATTCCTCTTCTGTTAATAGATAAGCCTTTTTAAATGGTGAAATCTTACTTTGAAATAATACTTCATCAACATATATATTTCCAAGTCCTGATATTATTTCTTGATCGAGTAAAACAGTTTTAATAGCTAATTTTTTTGTTTTTAATTTTTCATGTAATACATTCTTAGTTAATCTAGGATCAAATGGCTCAAGTCCTAATTTATTAAGTGGAGTATCAATAAACAATCTATCTTTATTAGTTAAATACATAACTCCAAATTTACGAACATCTTTATACCTTAAAAACATCCCATTATTAAGATAAAATACTACATGTTCATGTGGTGCATGATTAAATTCATTTGAATAATAATATTTTCCTTCCATTCTTAAATGACTAATTAAATAGTAATTACTCGTTTCAAATACTAACCATTTACCATATCTTTTTATATCTATAAATTTTTCTTTTATTAACTTTTTTTTAAATTCAAGAAGATCTGTTTTAATCATATTTGGATAATATACATCAACTTTTTCTATTTCTTTACCTATTAAATTCTTTTTTAAAACATTTTTAACAGTTTCAACTTCTGGTAACTCTGGCATACGATCCCTCCTTTAAACATTTTACTAATTTTTAACTTATTTGTAAATGAAAAAAAAGCTATATAGTATAACTTTTATATTTCTTGAAATAAATAAGGATTTGAATCTAATTCATCAACAATATCTTCTAATTTCTCACTTTTAAGTTTTTCATCTATATAGTCTTTTATTTGAAAAGAATCTAAGTTTAAAATAAATGGATTTGCATCAAATAAAATATTTAAAGATCTAAAACCAAGTTTTAAAAGAATCTTAATTAAATTAAATATATCTTCTATACATCTTTCTAAATAGATTGGATTACATTTAATAATACTTATTATTTGTCTATTAGTACAACCAATTTTTTCTAATAAAAATAATTTTTCTAATAGATCTTTTTTAGATAAATTTTTAACTTTATTTAATTCTTCAACTATTTCTAGATTATTTAATATTTCCATATTGCTCCTTATATTCATCATACATATACTTTTTTAATAATTCTTCTTTAGTTATTTTATATTGCTTTTCAAATTGTAAATGATTCATATAAAGTTTCCTAAAACAAGAAATATCTAAATTAATTCCTTTATCAGTAAAAAATCTATATCTTGCATATGTTATATAAACGCTTTGAATCATTCTCATAGGTTCAATTATAAAAACATCATGAAGTCCTATAGAATCATTTAATTCTATTTTATCTTTCAAGTTTTCTAAACTATAACTTAAAATAGTTGGCATTGTAAGAATCATTTTTAAAACTTCTTCTTTTCTATAACCAAGATTTATCATTTCATTTATTTTTAAATTTATTATTTCCTTTGTATAATTAAAAATTGCAGGCATCAATTTAGACATACTTCGTACTTCTTCTAAAGAATAACCTAAGACCATTAAATCATTAATCTTTTCTTTTATTAAATCCATTCTAAATCTATAAATATTAGGAGATGTAATAGTCATTTTAATTATTTCTTTTTTAGTATAACCTAGTTTCTCTAATCCTTCTATTTTATCTTTTAAGTTATTTAAGCTATAACCAAATAAAGTTGGAAGCATCTTAGTCATTTTAATTATAGCTTCTTTAGAATAACCAAGTTCTTTTAATTCTTCTATTCTAGATCTTAATTTATCAATTTGATATCCGTATATTTCAGGATAAATTTTAGTCATATAAATTAAATCTTCTTTAGAATAACCAAGCTCTTCCATATTTTTAAATTTGGACTCAATATTTTCTTTAGAATAACTAAAAATAGCTGGGAAAATTCTTGCTATTCCTAAAATATCTCTTTTTTGATAGCCTAAATCAACTAAATCTTTAATTTTTTCTTTTAAGGTTAAATTGTTATAAGAATATATTCCTGGATAAAGCTTTGACATATGAATTATTTCTTCTTTAGAAAAACCAAGGAGAACTAATCCTTTTATTTTATCTTGAATATTTGCTTTATCATAACCAAATAAAGTTGGAAGTATTCTAGTTATTTTAATTACTTCTTCTTTTTTATATCCTAAAGAAAGAAAAAAGGAAAACATTTCATTTACTTTATTATAAAAAGTTTCATCTGTTAAATGAGTAAGTGGATAACAAGATCTAATTGTATCTATATCTTCCATCTTATAACCTAAACTTAAAAACAATTCTTTTATTTTTTCCATTTTAAACTCCTATTTTTATAAATTAAGTATATATTAAAAAACATTAAACTTCAAGAAAAAAAAGATTATCAAATAGATAATCTAATCAAAATAATCAATTTTCATGGCATGTTTAAATTCTTTTAAATTCTCTTTTGCAATTATTCTAGCTTCCATTGTTCCTTTTTTTAAAACGTCATAAACATAATCCATATTTTCTTCTAGTTCATGCCTTTTTTCACGTATTGGAGTTAATAATTCTTCAAGTATATTATATAAGAATTTCTTAATTTTTACATCTCCAACTCCTCCACGCATGTATTGTTCTTTTAATTCATCTAAATTTTTAAATTCAGGTAAATATTTAGAAAAATCTTCTTTTTTAGAAAAAACATCTAAATAAGTAAATACTATATTCCCCTCAATTTTTCCTGGATCATTTATATTTATATGATCTGGATCAGTATACATTTTCATTACTTTATTATAAACTTCTTTAGAATCATCTGATAAATAAATACAATTTCCTAAAGACTTACTCATTTTATTTTTTCCATCAATTCCAGGTAATCTATATGAGTTTTCATTATCTGGCAAAATTGCCTTACATTCAACAAGAGTATCACCATAAATACTATTAAATCTTTTTACAATTTCGTTTGCTTGTTCAAGCATTGGTAATTGATCAACTCCAACTGGAATATCAGTTGCTTTAAAAAGAGTAATATCAGCAGTTTGACTAACAGGATAACATAAAAAACCAACAGGAATAGAATTATTAAAATCTTTTGTTTTTAATTCTGTTTTAACGGTTGGATTTCTTTCAAGCCTTGAAAGAGTTACTAAATTTAAATAATAAAAAGTATATTCTGTAAGTTCTGGAATCATTGATTGAATAAAAATTGTAACTTTATTTGGATCAATTCCACAAGATAAATAATCAAGAATAATTTCTTTAATACTATCTCTAATTTTTTCTGGTTCAAGAAAATTGTCAGTTAAAGCTTGACTATCAGCAATCATTACATACATTTTTTCATAATCGCCAACTTCCTGCATTTCAAGTCTTTTTTTAATAGATCCAACAAAGTGTCCCAAATGAAGTTTTCCAGTAGGTCTATCTCCTGTTAATATGATTTTTCCCATAATTCCTCCTTAAATTTAAATTTATTATACAAATCTATTCTTAAAAAGTCAAATATGTTTCTTTTAAAAATATGATTAATATTTCTTAAACTTCATATCATAATGTATGGACAAATCAAATAATGAAGTTATTTTAATGAGAAAATTTAATTGGTGAAGTAGTATGTTTGAAAATTTAAAAAAAATACGCGAAACTTATGAACTAACTCAAAGAGATATGGCTAAAGTTTTAGAAATTAGTAAATCAAGTTATAATAATTATGAAACAGGAGAACAAATTATCCCTTTAAAAAGATTAAATGATTTTTGCAATAAATTTCATGTATCAATTGACTATGTATCATCTCTTACAAATAAAAATACCTACATTCCAAATACTTATAAATTAAACAAAATAGAAATTGGAAAAAGAATGAAACAAATTCGTTTAAAAAACAAATTAACTCAAGAAGAACTTGCTTTAATACTCAATACAACTCAGTCTAATATTAGTTCTTATGAACAAGGAAAAACTTTAATTATAACAGCATTTTTATATAACTTTGCTAAACACTTTTCAATTAGTATGGACTATATTACTTTAAGATCAAATACAGAAAGAATTCAAAAATAGATTATTCTATTTTTTTTTATTAATTATTATTTTACTATAACTAATTAAAGTTACTAGTTCTAAAGATAAAGTTGTAAGAAAAAATAATATCATAAAGAAAAAAGGAATTTCTATAAATTTATCTAAATAAACTAAAACTAAAAAAGAAAACATAAATACGGTTTTAATCTTTCCAAATTTATTAGACTCTGGATTAAATTCTTTTTGATAGGCATATAAATTAACAATTGAAATAAAAATTTCTAAAAGAATAAAAATAAAAATATAAGTATCAAAAACAGGTATTAATAAAGTAATTACAAATATCTTATCAACAACAGCATCCAAATATTTACCAAATAAAGATACTGAATTATATTTTCTAGCAAAATATCCATCAAATGTATCTGTTAAAGTAAAAAGTAAAATCATTAAAAAGAAAGCAAGCTTTAAATTTAGAAAATAAAGTGGTAATAAAATAAAAGGTGAAAAAAATCTTGATAAAGTAAGTAAATTAGCTATTTGTAATTGAATTTTTTTATTTCTGATATCATTATTCATTTCTTTTAATCCACTTTTTAATATATTAATCATAAAAACTCCTAATCTTCTATTATTATAGATCAAAATTTATTAATTTCCAAGTAGTAATCTAACGGTTGATCCAGCTGAAAGATAAGTTCCTTCTTTTGGACTTTGACTTATAACCATATCTCCACTTCCAGAATATTCTACATTATAATAAAATAGTTCTTTTAAAGCATCTTTTCTACTCATTCCAACTAAATTTGGTAAAGTATAATATATTTCATCATCCCAGTATCTTACCTTTTCAATTCCTCCTTCTTGTCTTTTTATATCAAGAGCATCTATAATATCTAAAAGGATTCGTCTTGCAACCGGTGCTGTTGTATAACTTGAAAGAAGAGCTGTATTTTTCGGATTATCAATTGCAACATATAAAATAGCTTCTGGGGAATTACTTGGTACAACTGACATAAAACTCATAATATAATTATTTACCATATAAACCCCATCTTTTACTTTTTGAGCCGTACCAGTTTTACCACCTATTCGGTATCCATCAATATATGCATAACGTCCTCCTCCCCTTGCAACTACACTTTCTAAAGCATTTCTCATAATACTACTTGTTTCAGGACTAATTGTCTTTCTAATAAACATAGGTTTATTTGAGACAATAACCGAATTATTAACTGGCTCATTTATACTTTTTACAACATATGGTTTATAAAGATTCCCTCCATTTACAACTGAAGATACAGCTGTTACTTGTTGGATTGGTGTAACACTAATTCCTTGCCCAAAAGCACTAGTTACAAGTTCCAGTTCTCCTACCCTATCAAGTGAAAACATAATTCCAACTGACTCACCATTTAAATCAATTCCTGTTTTTTCTCCAAAGCCAAACAGCTCAAAATATGAAAAAAGTTTTTCTTTTCCAAGAAGTTGGCCAAGTTTAACAAATCCAGGATTACAAGAATTTTCTAAAACTTGTAAAAAAGTTTGATCCCCATGTCCTCCTGCTTTCCAACATCCAATTCTAGTTCCATTTATATGAACACTTCCTGAATCATAAAAATGATCATTATAAATATCTATTACTTTCTCTTCAACAGCACTACTCATTGTTATAATTTTAAAGGTTGATCCTGGTTCATAAGTCATCCAAATAGGTAAATTACGATTCAAAACTTCTGTTTTAAATAATTTATAATTATTAGGATTAAAAGTTGGACGACTCGACATAGCAAGAACTTCTAAAGTATTAGGATCAACAACAATTGCAAGCGAATTATCAGGTTTTAAAGTACTTTCAACATTATTTAATTCTCGTTCAAGAGCAAGTTGAATATTAATATCAATTGTAAGTGTTATATTCATACCACTTGCTGCTTCTAAATATATTTCACTTAAATTAATCTTATTTCCTTTGGCATCACTAAAATATTTAATAGCCCCATTTTCACCAGTTAAATAAGAATCATACATAAGTTCTATTCCACCGAGTCCTTGATTATCAATTCCAACATAGCCAAGAACATGTGATAAAGTTTCTCCATATGGATAATATCTTTTAGATTCTTTTACTAAATACACTCCCTCAAACTCATAAGAATTAATTTTATCTGCAACCTCATAACTAAGACGTCTTCCTTCTGGATGAACTCTTTCAATAGAAGTTTTTTTATAAACATGGCTTTTCATCTCTGATTCACTTACATTTAATATTTCAGCAAGTACCTTAGTAACTTCTTCTTTATTTTTTATTTGATTTGGAACTAATACTAAACTTGTTGTTGTAATATTATCAGCTAAAACTACCCCATTTCGATCAAGTATTAATCCACGATCAGCTTCAATTGGAAGATCTCGACTCCAAAGATCAAGAGCTAAACTAGATAACTTTTTATAATCAACCATCTCAATATATAAAACTTTTAAAAAAATAACAGCAAAAAAACTTAAAAAAAAGATAAGTACTAATTTTATTCTACTATCTATATTCTTATTAAACATAAGATCACCATTAAAATATATGTAATACTTCTTTAAAACTAAATTAATTTTAATCGACAATTAATTTAAATTCATACATTGTATCCCATCTTTTTCCAGTTATATATATTCTATTATTAAGTTTATTATAAGCTATTCCATTTAAAACATCATTTTTATCTTTTACAGAAGGAATTAAAGAATCAAAATTAATTATTTTTTTACAACTCCATCACCCAGATCAATTAAAAGTATATCATTTTTTAACAATACTAATTCAATTACTTATTATAGTTTCATCCTTTTCATTAATATCTTTAAATGATTTATTACAAGACTTGATTTCTTTTATTATCTTTTATATAATTTAATTGGTGATGAATATGACTATTACAGTTAAAACAAGTGAAAAAACAAGAGAAATGATGAAAGAGTTTTATGATGATTTAAAAAGAGAAAAGACACCTCCTTATGCTATTTTTCAAGCAGATGATGGGGATACAGTAGTTACTTTATATGAATCTGGAAAATGTGTATTTCAAGGAGTCGATGCTGATCTTGCCAGTGAATATTGGGTTGAAACTGAAAAGATCCATTCAGGACATGCTGAAGTTACAAACTCAGAAGATAAGAAGAATGTTAAAGAAAAAGATGAATTTGATACTAAAAAATATATGTATGTAAATTCAGTTGGATCTGATGAAGTTGGAACTGGAGATTATTTTGGTCCAATTGTTGTTACAGCGTCATACGTAAAACGTGAAGATGTTTCTTATTTAAAAGAACTTGGATGCATGGATTCTAAAAAAATAACTGATGAAAAAATCTTAGAAATTGCTCCTAAAATTGCTAAAAGAATTCTTTATAAAAGTATTATTTTATCAAATGGGGATTATAATAAATATCACAGTGAATATAACATGAATAAAGTTAAAGCTATTTTACATAATAAAGTACTTCTTGAAGTTATGGATACAAAACCTAGTGTTGATTATATAATTGTCGATGAATTTGCTAAAGAATTTTTCTATTATAATTATTTAAAAGATGCAAAAAGAGTTCAAAGAGGAATTACTTTTATGACTAAAGCAGAAGATAAGAATATGGCTGTTGCTTGTAGTAGTATTATTTGCCGCTATTTATTTTTAAAAGAATATGATAAGTTAAATAAAAGTTTACATGTTAAGCTTCCAAAAGGTGCTGGAACGGAAGTTGATAAAGTAGGAAAAGAATTAGTAGAAAAATATGGAAAAGATATTTTAGAAAAAATTGCCAAACTAAGTTTTAAAAATACAGAAAAAATTACTGATAATATTTAATATCAGTAATTTTTATTTTATATATTTTATTTTTTATTCGACTTTCGTTCCACAATTAGAACAGAATTTTCCAACTACTTTTTCTCCACAACTAGTACAATGTTTTTCTTTTTCTATTTTAGTGCCACATTTAGAACAGAAATTTCCATTTTCAACGCTTCCACAGTTTGGACAAGTTGCACCTTCCTTAGTAGTAGCTTTTTCAGTTTTTTCTTCTTTCTTCTTAACATACTCAAGAGGATTTGTCATGCCTCCTACTGCTCCATTCATCATACCTAGTCCCATGAATCCGGTTCCGGCACCATTGGCATTACTTGCTGCATTTTCCATAGCAGTTGCAGTTGCATCAACCATACGTCCTGCTGCATATTCTTCACGTCCATACATAGATGCATTATCAAATTTTTGAATTCTTTCACGAGATTCATCATCTGGGGTAATTTTTTCAATTGCAACACTTACAACTTCCATACCACGAAGTGTTTTCCATGTATTATCAAGAGCTTCATTCATATGACTTGCAATTAGTAATTGTTTACTAGGTAAGCTTGAGAAAATTACTCCTTCATGAGCACACTCTTGTAAACTAACATCAAGTGCTGACACAAATTCTGCATTTGCTTGTTCCATTAATTGTTCTTTAGTATATTTATCTGTTATATTTCCAGCTATGTTAGAAATAAATGCAAATGGATCAGTTATTTTAAATGAATAAACTCCAAAATAACGAATATAAATGTTTTTATATTCTGGATCTGGATAAGCCATTGGACTTGATGATCCAAATTTATTATCGATTATTTCTTTGGTGTTAATATAAAAAATTGCTTGCTCCTTGCTTGGGGTTCCATTAAATTTAAATCTCTCCCACATTTCTTTAAATACTTCTCCAAATTGTCCAGCAAATAGAGATGGTGAACTTGAAGAATCAAAGGTATAAATTCCTTCTTCTGCTGTTGCATCCAAAATACGACCTGAATCAAATATTAAAGCTACTTGTCCTGGTGCAACTTGAATACGACTTTTATTGGAAATTATTCCATTTTGTGTTGTTTTCTTAACAACTAAAGTATTATTGTCTAAACTATCACACGTAATATACTCTTCCCATTGATCATGAAGTGTACTATTAATTGATGTGAATGCTGACTTAATTAATCCCATTTTATCACTCTCCTAATAATATTATAACAAATTTTTTTTAATATTCAATCTTTTTAACACCAATTTTTACTTAATCATAATATAATAATAAATAAGAATTCCAATTAAGAAGACAATAAAGATAAAAGTTGGTAAATATTCCTTTTTCATGAATTTATTACCTCCCTTATAATATAAGAAGTAATATATAAACCAAACATTAATGGAATATAAGAATTAGATGCAATTTCACCACTTGTTTTATTAACTTCTTCTATAGAATATACAACCGGTATTTCAAGACACAATTTATCATCTTTTAAATTATATCTTAAAATACGTGCTAATTTATCGTAGTTTGTTTTTTTTAATTTGTCTATTTTTATCTTGCTAGGATCAAATTTAAATCCAGCTCCCATACTTGATATTATTTTAATATTTCTTTTAATTGCTTCTCTTATCAATATTTCTTTACTTTTAATAGTATCACAACAATCAATTATATAATCATATTCTTTAATAAAAATTGAATCTTTATTTTCTATATTATAAAATATATCAAATGTAGTTACTTGACAATTTGGATTAATATCAAGTATTCGTCTTTTTAATACATCAACCTTTTTTTCTCCAATATTAGAATGAAGTGCAATTATTTGTCTATTCAAATTAGTAATATCAATTGTATCTGGATCAACAATTGTTATATCTAAAACTCCTGATCTAGTAAGTGATTCTACAACACTTCCACCGACCCCTCCAACTCCAAGTACTAATACTTTTAAGTTTTGAATTTTATTATAATTTTCTCCTACAAGTAACTTAAATCTATCAAATTCCATTTATTCCTCCGTTATTACTTCATCCATTTTTATATCATACTCGTTGGTTTCTATTTTATCAACCAAAAAATCTTTAAAGCATATTCCTATTTTATAAATATTATTATTTTCTAAAAAACGATCATAATATCCACAACCATAACCAAGTCGATTATTTTCTTTATCAAACAACAATCCTGGTACAATAATAGAACTATGATCATCATTTTTATATTTTATCTTAGAAGTTGGTTCTAAAATATTATACTTACCATATTCCAATTCATTTAAAGAAGTAATACGATAAAAGTCCATAGTTTTATTAACTATTTTTGGTGCATAAACATTTTTATTTTCTTTTAGAAGTTCTTTTATAAGTTTTTCTGTTGAAACTTCATCTTTTAAAGAAATATATACTAATATATTTTTACTTTTTTTTATTTGTTCTAGTTTCAAAAGTTTTTGAGTAATAATCCTTTCTTTTTTTTCTTTATTATTAATTTCTTGTCTAAGAAATTTGGCATATTTTCTTAAACTTTTTTTAGAAATGTCTTCCACCGCCACCATGAGAACTACCACTACTTGATGTATGAAAACTAGAACCACCCGATCCACTAGAACCACCAGAACTTCCTGTTGATGTATTTCTTAATGTATGAGTTACAACACTATTTACTAAATTATCTCTTACTAAATTTATCTTTTTATTTTTCATATAACTAATTGTATTTTCTACTTTTAATTTTAATCTAGATGAATTATAAAAAATAATGGATACAATGGTTGAAACAATTATAGAAATAAAACCAATTAATGGATATGGCATATAGTGAATATAACTTGCATGACCAGATTCATCAATAATTAAATTATTATTACTTTCTGGAAAACCTAAATTATAGTAATAACTAATTTTTTGAATCATAAAACTAAATGTATTAAAATAATCCTCATTAGTAATATAATCATATCCACTATCTAAAATATCATCAATTCTTATATCATCAAACATCTTAATTCCATAACCAGTTGTTGAAATATAAAGTTCCCTGGTTGCCATATCAATTAAAACTAGCACTCCATCACGAGTTTCATTTTTTCCAAAATAATTATAATCATAAAAATCATCTGCATAACTTGCTGCATCACTTTTAGGATTTTCAGCAGTTGTTACTAGTACAAGATCATAATTACTATTATTAATAAATTCAGTTACTTCTTCAAATAGTTTTTCTTCTTCTAAGTCACTTAATAAATCAGCAAAATCATATACCTTATCAACATCATCAACACATGGAGTTTCCATAATATCATTTAAATTATTTTTTAAAATAAACTCATCTCTTACTTTTAAATTATCTACTGTTCTTGTACAAGTTCTAATTTCTTTAGCACTTGTTGGTATAATGCTAATAAGTATTAATAATATAATTAAACAAAAATAATAAATCCATTTTTTCATTTTACCACCTATATCCCTTCAAAAGAAAAATTCCTATCATAATCAAAAATGTAATTAAAAATGATCCTATTATTAATAAAAATAATTTTTTCTTATCAACTGGAATTTCTCCTACCATTTTCTTTGTTTGGCCATTCATAGCAAAGTGATATATTTTATTTTTATATTTAAAATTTAAAACAAAAACTGGTAAAAATACATATTTAGTATTATTTAAAGTTATATGATTACTTTTTTCTTTTTCAAGTAATGTATTATATCCTAACATTTCCATTTTTAAATAAGCCTTAGAATCATTTTCGATTCTAGAACTGGCATTTTTATATGCCTCACTACTTAAAACATCATATTTTTCAGATAAGAATCCAGCAAGATAACTAGGATTAAATTCAACTAAATCTTTATAATTAAATGGTTCTATTGAATTCATTATAACATCATCAAATCTTGTTGCTGCATCATTTGGAACGCTTTCAAATGATAAAACTCCACCTCGTTCTATTTTATAATAATCAGTTTTTGTATAAATATATCTGTAATCCATCCAAGTAGATACTTTTGTTCCATCACATTTTAAATAACAATCATTGGAACAGTCATATAGCCAAAAAGGTACATATAATCCTTCCATATCCTCTATATTATTTATATTTTTAAATTCTTTAGGAATAAGTAATCTTCCTTTAGAAAGATCCTTAAATGCATTTATAGCATCTTCTTTTGTATACTTAAATGGAATAATACTATCTGGTTTATAAATACCTGTTAATCTATTTTTAATAATTGCACTACTCTTACAATAAAGGCAAGTAGTTGATGAAATATTATCTAAACTAATAATTTCAGCACCACAATTTTTACAATGGTATCCATTCATATCTTCCATTTTAGAAAACTCACGTTCTAAATTATTCTTTTTTTGCAATTTTTCTTTATATTTATTTAACTCTTCAAGTTCAAATTCTCCGCCACAATAATCACAAATAAATTTCTTTTTTTTAGGATTATATTTAATAGAAGCACCACAATTTAAACATTTTTCATCTAATACTTTTTCCATTTTTTTACTCCTTATATATAAAAATATTTATACTTCTTACATATTAATTATAAACTATCTTCTAATAAAAATCACTTCTTTTTTCTATTATTTTAAAATTTATCATAAACTTAAATGGTGATATTATGAAAAAGATGGATAAATCTATACTAATTACAGTTATTTTGTTAATGGCTATATCTTTATTAATGATTTATTCAGCATCATTCGTATGGGCAACATATAAGTTTAATAATCAATTTAAATATGTAATTAATCAATTAATATTTAGTATTATTGGGCTTATTGCTTTATTTATTATTTCAAAACTTGATACAAATATCTATTATAAACATGCCAATAAAATTCTAATTACTAGTATTATGTTACTTATACTCGTTTTAATTCCTGGAATTGGAGTTATTAGAAACGGAAGTAGAAGTTGGTTTCAAGTAGGATCATTTGCAATTCAACCTAGTGAATTTTCAAAACTTGCTTTAATTATTTTTACTAGTAAATATTTATCTAAAAGCAATAAGTTTTTAAAAGATTATAAAAAAGGAGTATTTCCAATTTTATTAATTTTACTATTAATCTTTGGACTCATTATGTTAGAACCTGATTTTGGATCTGGAATGATTATTATTTTAACTATTATTGCTATTTTATTTGTTGCAGGAGTTGATATGAAATTTTTTTTAGGACTATTCATCTTAGGAGTAATTGGTATTGTTGGTCTTATTATTATTGCACCATATAGAATGGATAGAATAACTTCATTTTTAAATCCTTGGAGTGATCCACTGGGCACTGGTTTTCAAATAATTCAAAGTTTATATGCTATAGGACCAGGTGGTTTATTTGGAGTTGGTTATCTTAATAGTCGTCAAAAAGCATTTTATCTTCCAGAACCCCAAACTGATTTTATTTTTTCAATTATAGCTGAAGAATTTGGAATTGTTGGTACCTTAATAATTATTTTTTTATTTGCAAATCTTTTAATTAGAGGAATAAAAATTGCACTTCATGAAGAAAATCTTTTTAAAAAGTACTTAGCTTTTGGATTGATTTTTCAATTAATTGTTCAAGTAATTATGAATTTATCCGTTGTAATAGGATTAATTCCTGTTACAGGTGTTACTCTTCCTTTTATGTCTTATGGAGGATCTAGTTTACTTACTAGTTTAATAGGAATAGGTATTCTTTTAAATATATCTAAAAAATAAAGATTTAATAAAAAATTTGTATTTAACATTTTTTTGCACACAATATATATACATTGTATTAATTAAGCTATACAACATGTTGACTAACGTACAAAATAAATGTATAATTAACTTAGAAATGAGGGATAATATGGAATCATTAACTTTAAATGTAAGAGTTGATTCAAAAGACAAAAAAAATTTTGAACTATTTTGCAATAGTGTAGGAATGAATGTTTCTACAGCTATTAATATGTTTATTAAAGCCGTTTTAAGAGAACAAAAGATGCCTTTTGAAATAAAATCTAATATATTTGATGAAATTATTTATGAAAAATTAAAAGAAGCAGAGTTAGAAATGAATAATACATCTAAAAGATACACTATTAATGAAATTTCAGATAGCATGAATAAAATTATAAACAAGGAATAATATGTATACCTTAGAATTTCTACCTATTGCTAAAAAAGATATGGATGATATTATATATTATATTTCTAATAATTTAAACAATCAAACTGCTGCAAAAAAATTAATTAATAGTTTTATTGAAAGTGCAAATAGCATTTTAACTTTTCCATTTGGATTACCTGCTTATAAAACAACTAAAAAATTACAACAAGAATATAGAAGTATTAAAATTAAGAATTTTCTCATGTTTTATACAGTAAATGAAAAAGAAAAAATAATTACAATTGTACGTATTATATACCAAAAAATGGATATCGATAATATATTAAAAAATTAAAATAAATAAGTAAAAAATATTTCTTACTTATTTATTTTATTATCAAGAACCAATTCTAAATTCATATCTTCTGTAATAATTGTATTTTCATTTATACTTTGTTCTTTTACATAACCATTTCCTTTTATAACATATTTAATTTTTAAAATATCAAGAAGTATTTCTACATCACTTTTTGAATATCCAATTAAATTTGGTAATACTAAATTACTAGAATTAGTTAATAAAAATATTTTTTCATCTTTAGTAATAATAGTATTTTGGGGATATTGATTAATAACTATATCTCCATCACCTAAAATAATTGGATTAATTCCTTTTAGGGATAATTCTTCTTTTACCTCATCAACTTTTTTATTTTGATAATTATGAATTTCTAATGTATTTTTAGAACTATCTTCTTTTTCATTATTAATATTATAATACTTAGAAATATTCTCTACTAATTCTTTAACGGGTTCTGATAATGCATTTACTGTATTTGGTCTTTTAACTGCTCCGTAAATAATTATTTCAGGAGAATCTTTTGGAAACATTAAAGCTATACTTCTAATTACATCATTATCACCATTTAAATAACCAAGTCCTCCAGTTGAAGCAATTTGAGCAGTACCAGTTTTTCCAATTAGATCATACCCATCAAGATAGTAAGCATGTGCGGCTCCATCTGGATCATTAATAGTATGCCACATTAAATTTTTCATATATTCAATTGTTTTACTTGATGCAACACTTCCTAAACTAGTTCTTTTATTTTCAACAACCGTTCCATCTGCATAAACCATTTTTTTTACAATATATGGACTAAGTAATTCACCATCATTACTAATTGAAGTTAAAGCTTTAATATGTTGAATTGGAGTTGTTGTAATTCCTTGACCAAAGGCTGCATTAAAAACTTCTGTTTCATACTTAAAATCAATTTTTCCACTTGCTTCATTTGGAAGATTTATACCTGTTTTAGAACCAAATCCAAGTCGCTTTAAATAATTTTTTAAAGTTGTTGCATCTAAATATTTATCCATAATATTTACAACTGCTGTATTACTAGAATAAATAAATCCTTGATCATAAGTAATTCTTCCCCAACCAACTTTGTTCCAATCTCTTATCACTGTTTTATCCTTGGTTTCAAAACTTCCTGATTGATATGTTTCTGATCCTTTATAAACACCAGATTCAAGGGATGCCATATAGGTATATATCTTCATAGTACTACCTGGTTCAAAAGGAACAGCACTATTTGGATCTAAGTAATTAGTAATATTTCTTAAATTAGGATCAAAACTTGGAGTTGAAGTATATCCAAGTATTTCTCCAGTTTTAGCATTTGCTATAATAATATCTAATTCATCATATTGATATTTTGAACTTGATTTATTAACAGCTTCCTCTAAAAAGAATTGAATACTATCATCTATTGTTAAATAAATATTTACTCCATCAACTTTTTCTTCAGTTATTTCTTTAGTACTTGCAATTTTATATCCTTTTAAATCTTTTTGATAGATAGTTTTTCCATTTACTCCTGTAAGAGAATCATTAAAATATTTTTCAATTCCCATCTCTCCTATAACATTACCATCATTATCTTCTTTGGCATAGCCTATTAAATAAGATAAAAATTTTCCATATGGATAGTATCTTTTTTTAGTTTCTATAAAATCAATTCCAGGAATATTTGCAGCTTTAATAGTATCCTTTTCAAGCTCAGTAAGACCTCGTCCCTTTACACCAAACT
>CAMVCF010000020.1:0-16892 GCA_947165945.1 uncultured Clostridia bacterium
CATAATAAAACCTCGCTTCTATTTTGTCCAAGAAACGGGGTTCATATCATTTTCTCTAGTCTAAATAACTAATTATAGTTATGGATTATTTATCAAGCAACACCCATATTGTCTTGCTAAAGCAGACTTATTTACTTTTTCTCCTCATTGCATTAATTTTTTCTACTGTAATATCTTTTCTCATACTTATATCAACTCCTTCTTATTATGAGATAATGTAAGTATATCAAAAAGTCATAAACATCTAAAGTTATGACTTTCTATTTTACAATTTATATAATTTACAAAAACTATACCAAATTTATATACTCTTAATCAATAATATATGGATCAGTTTCAAGACCAGATCCTGACTCAATTTTAACGTTAGATTGTAGATAATAAGAAGGGCGAGCGCCAAACGTAAGAGTCGAACCATTGCTGTAACCGATACCACTGACGAAGACGTTCCAGACGTTCGACGCTGAATATGGTGAAATTAGCCACATATAAGTAATTGACCTTACATCTCCTGTCTTCTGTCGCGTTGCAAACATTTCTCCATATCTTAGTATTCCTACATAACCACTATTCCAAGTTGTAGCAATCGTTCCAGCATCAATGCAATCTTTAATCGTTTTAGTTGTATCAAAATTTGTATCACTACAAACACTTCTTTTATAATTTTTATCATTATTTGGCACTGCTCCTAAATAGTACGTTCCTTTCGCAAGTTTACTTGTAAATGATAGGCTTGAATACCAGTCTCCTGTCCAATTGCCAGTCTCAGAGTCTGTTTCATTAAAGTAGCCATTCCAGCAATCAGTTGTTGTGCACGTTCCCCACAAGACTTGTCTTGATGCTCCAAATTTCTTAGTATTTGCTGTTGTTGTTTCACCTGTTTCAGCATCTGTTACATCATAAGTAGCGAAATCCATGGCAACTATCTTCGTTATTTTATTTTGTCCTTCTCCTTCGGTTCCGACTATTCTATAAAGTGGAGCAGCATCATAATTTTCATTATTTCCATCACTTTTAAATTTAATATACTCTCCACTTAGTCTATTATTAACAAATTCATTTGTCTTTCCTGTCTCTTTATTAGTTGTAGTTATAATATATGGATTGTCACTAGAACCTGTTCCACCCGAGAAAGAAATTCCAGATTTAATGATTATGGAAGGGCGCGCACCATACGCATTAGTCGGACTATTGTAGCCACCGCTACCATAGTTGTAGGCGTACCAGACGTTCGACGCACTAGATGGATTTAATAACCAAAAATAATAACCTATATTCAAATAGCCATTTGAATCATTTGTATTTTGATAACTTTTATAGTATTCATAACTATTTAGAAGTCCAACAGGTGATATACTTGTTGGAATCATTGTAGATAATAATGTTTCATTTTGATCATAGGACTCTGGTTTAGTACTTATTGTTGTATTCGCTGGCATTGTTGTATTCCAATACTTAGTTGTATCAATTACTTCATTATAATCTACTAAAGTATCTAAGAAATCTTCATTTAACCACTGATACATATATGATTTTGCACCTGTATCGGTTTTATAAAACCAGGTTTCTGTATCTGGGTAATTGTAAGCAATACCTGTTATATTATTATCTGTAACTAGCTTCATTGAGCCATCATTATAAATTGCTACTATTCTCCACATCTTGCCACTATACCAAACATAGTTAAAGTCTATACAAGTCTTTGTTCCTGATATATAAGTCATGGGATTTCCAAAATCATCAGTATCAGGTTTGGTTGTTTTATTTGCACATGTACCTGTTTTAACAGAAGCCTCTAATACTTTCACATATCCTGGTAGATCTGCTTTTTGATATAGATCAACAGTAATAGATCCATAAAACTCTTTTCCTAAAGCATCATTTCCTGCATCTTCATCTATCCATACTTTTAAATAAATAGTTTTTCCTTCTCCTACTCCTAAATTATACCCTGTATAAATAATATCATTATTACTTGATAATATTTTAGGTGTTTGAAAAGTTGCTCCATCTTTAATAGCATATTTTATATGATCGTGATTTAAAGTTGATGTTTTAGACTCATCATTAACAAGTTTTACATCATATTTCATAATATCAATTGTTCCACTATTAGTAAGTGTTAAAGAAATTATATTACTATTACTTTCTAAAGCATCCTCATCACTTGTTGGAAATTCACCTTCTAAATTTATTAAATCAGCTGTATTATTAATTGACATATTTAAATTACCAGTTGTAATTGTTACTACTTCGTCAGTTTTATCAAAATTAGTAAGTAATGCATAACTTGATCCAACAAATAAGAATAATACAGCAAAAACAGAAACAATTAGTATTCTTTTTTGTTTTGTAATTAATTTATCTGTAAAAGATTCTTTTTTTATTAACATAGGTTCTTTCATATCTATTCTCCTACTCTATAGAAATTATATCTTATTTTTTTTTTAAATTCAAGATATTATTGATTTTTTTTTATTATGCTGATATAATATATGTCAAATTTAGGGGGAATTATATGTTAACTTTATTTCACAATGATCTTGAAATACTTTTATCTATTTTAATTATTTCTATTTTAATAGTTTTTATGTACGATCTATTTAAAAATCATGGTAAATTATATTTTACTATTTTAAAAATGAAAGTAAATGTTCAAAATAAAAATAATTGGTCTAATGAAACTACTAAAACAAATGAAAATACTAAAGGTGTTGAAATAGATTTTAAAATGGAACTATATAATTATAAAAAGAATTATAATAGTATTTATAATATTAAATTACAAAAGAAAAAGAAATTTAAATATGAAGAAGTTGAAAATTCTTATTTAAATTTAAAAGATACTGTAAAAAGTTCATCTGGTACAAATACTTATGAAAAACTTAAATATATTAATTTACTTCCATTTGAAGTAAAACAATATTCTATTATTATAAAACTTACTAAAGAAGAATTTGAAAATCTTCATTATGAACCAATTTATATTACTTATAAAACAAAAAGACATTGGAAGAGAATTAAAATAAATAAATATTTAAGAAGAAAGAAAAAACCTTAATGTAAAATTATGTCAAGTAAAAAATCTTGTTTTCAAGATTTTTTTATTTTAATTAAAAAAATTGAAATAATGGAGCTAATATAATAATATTTTTTTAGTTGATAATAGATACTTATATATGATAATCTACTCAATAAAAAAGACACTTATTAATTTAATTTGATAAAAGATGTTAGCAGAAACTAACATCTATTCATATACCTCTTCTTGATATAAAACTATTTTTCCATTTTTTAAAGATTTTTTTACATCAATTACTCTTTGATTTTTTGATCCCTTCCATTTTAAAGTTGGATCTGATTCACTTTCTATAAATTGGCCATCTACTAGTACATCTATATATTTAAATATTTCTTTATCTTTAATATCGGAAAAATTATATCCAGTCCAAGACCATATTGTTTTATCTTGAAACTTTTCTTTAAATTTTTTAGCAAGTTTAGTTGATCCTTCTATATTTTTAGGATGCATTGGCTCTCCTCCAAGCATTGATAGTCCTTTAATATAAGGCTTATTTGCAAGTTCAAGAATATGATCAATTACTAGATCATTAAATTCTAATCCGTTCGAAAAATCCCATGTTTCTGGATTAAAACAACCTTTACAGTGAAAAGCACATCCTTGAAAGAATATAGAGACTCTTACACCTGGACCATTTGCTATATCCATCTTGCGAATTCTATTATATTTCATTTTAATCCTCTTTATTGTCTAAATGTATTACTCTTTCCTTAATTTCTTGAGTTCTTCCTTTGTTCCAAAAATTAGTTCCAATATAACCACACGTACGACGGGCAACATTTAATAAACCATGATCTCTATTACCACAGTTTGGACAATACCATTCAAGTTTATCATCTATTAAAATTTCTCCTGTATAACCACACTTCATGCAATAATCACTTTTAGTATTAAGTTCAGCATACATAATATTATCATATATAAATTTAATAACTTCCATAACACTATCTAAGTTATTTTCAAGATTAGGTGTTTCAATATAACTAATAGCACCTCCTGGTGATAATCTTTGAAATTCACTTTCAAGAGTAAGTTTTGTAAATGCATCTATTTCTTCAAAGACTGGAACATGATAACTATTAGTAATGTAATCGCGATCAGTTATTCCTTTTATTACTCCAAATCTTTCTTTTAATCCTTTAGCAAATTTATAAGTTGTTGATTCAATTGGAGTTCCATAAACAGAATAATCCAAATCTTCTTCTGCTTTCCATTTTTTACATGCATCATTCATGTATTCCATAACTTTTAAACCAAATTCTTTTCCTTTGCCATTATCTGTATGAGAATGCCCTGTCATATATTTAACACATTCATAAAGCCCAGCATAACCAAGTGAAATTGTTGAATAGCCATGGTGAAGTAGTTCATGGATTGATTCACCCTTTTCAAGACGAGCAAGTGCTCCATGTTGCCATAGAATTGGTGCTACATCACTTGTTGCATGACTTAATCTTTCATGTCTTAATTGAAGTGCTCGATGGCATAAATCTAATCTTTCATCAAATATTTTCCAAAACAGATCCATATCACGTCCTGAAGATAATGCTATATCAGGTAAATTAAGAGTTACTACTCCTTGATTAAATCTACCATAGTATTTTCCTTTTCCTTCAACATAGTTTTTAGCTTTAGCAATATTACCTAAAGAAATTGATCTATCTGGAGTTAAGAAACTACGACATCCCATGCAAGGATAACATTCTCCTTCTCCATATTCATTCTTTTTAAGTTCAAGCATAACTTTTTCTGATATATAATCAGGTACCATTCTTTTAGCAGTACAACGAGCTGCAAGTTTTGTTAAATAATAATATTTTCCTTTAGGATTAATATTATCTTCTTCTAAAACATATAAAAGTTTAGGAAATGCAGGTGTTATATAAACTCCACTTTCATTCTTCATTCCAAGAATTCTTTGTCTTAATACTTCTTCAATAATCAAAGCAAGTTCTTCTTTATATTCTTCGGTTTCTCCTAAATACATAGCAACAGATAAGAATGGAGCTTGACCATTAGTTGTTGTCATTGAATTAATTTGATATTGAAATGTTTGAACTCCATCAACTATTTCTTTTTTTAAATCCTCTGAAACAAATTTTTCAATTTGAGCCTTAGTTAGTTTTCTTTCTTTATATTTTTTTTCATAAAATTCACGTGATGATCTTACAAAAGGTGCTAAATGAGTAAGAGTTATTGTTGCTCCTCCATATTGACTAGATGTAACAGCTGTAATTAATTGAGTTGCAATTGTCATAGCCGTTAAAAATCTATGTGGTTTTTCAATCATTACTCCATTCATATTAGTTCCATTTTGAAGCATATCATCAAGGTTAATAAGATCACAATTATGAAGTGCATTTTGAGCAAAGTAATCAGCATCATGAAAATGAATTATTCCAGCATCATGTGCCTTTACAATATCTTCTGGAAGTAAAAACCTTCTTGTAATATCTGTACTAGTTATTCCTGCAAGATAATCTCTTTGAGTTGTAACAACTCTAGCATTTTTATTTGAATTTTCTGTATTCCAATATTCATTTTCACCATCAATTAATTCTTTAATAGATTTATCTGTTGTATTACTACGACGAACTAATTCTCTATTATAACGATATGTAATATATTCTTTAGCAAGTTTATATTTTCCTAAAGTCATTAAACGCATTTCTATTATATCTTGAATATCTTCAACTAATATTCTTTTTTTATGAAGATTCATTATATATTTAACAATATTTTTTATTTGAATATCACTAACACGATCTTCTTCATTTACATCATTATTTGCTTTTAATATAGCATTTTCTATTTTTTCAGGACAAAAATCTTCTACATTTATCCCATCTCTTTTTACTACTTTCATAATTCCTCCATATTTTTTGATAAAACAAATATACCATTTCTAAAAAAAAGAAAATGTTGCATTTGCAACATTTTTACAAATTGTTTTTTATTCCCTTTATTTATCCAGAAAAACATTTTTTTATTTTACAAAGTTATACAAAATTAATTTTTATTTTTCAAAAAAGATGTTTTAATAATACATATTTTGTTTATATTTATTCTATTACTTTTATACTAGTAATTATAGGTTGATTTTCAAAAGGAATTGTTCCATTATCATCAGTTGCCAAAGGTGATACTTCTTCTATTATTCTATCAACAACGTCCATTCCTTCTATTACCTTTCCAAATGCGGCATAGTTACCATCTAGAAAAGTACTATCTTCATGAACAATAAAAAATTGAGATGAGGCACTATTTAAATCATAATTATTTCTAGCCATAGAAATTACTCCTCTTACATGAGAAATATTATTTTCTACCCCGTTTGCTTTAAATTCTCCTTTTATTGTTTTATCAGATCCTCCAGAACCATTATGATCAGGATCTCCACCTTGAATCATAAAGCCATCCATTATTCTATGAAATGTTAAAGAATCATAAAAGTTACTTTTTACTAAATTAACAAAATTTGTAACAGTAATAGGTGCAGTATCTGCATCAAGTTCTAATTTAATTACACCATAACTTGCAACATTAATTTCTACATTTACTTTACCACTCATTAGCTCTTCTTTACTATTTTCTTTAACAAATAAATCTTTAAAACTACATCCAGTTATAAATAACATTAATATTACTAAAAAAATTGTTACTTTTTTCATCTTACAATCATTTCCTCTCTACCTGCACCAACACCAATAAACTTAATAGGTACTCCAACAAATTCTTCGATCCTTTCAATATATTTACGGGCATTTTCCGGTAATTCTTCATAAGTTCTAATCTTAGAAATATCTCCAAAATCTCCTTTAAAAGTTTCATAAACTGGTTTACTATTTAATAATATTTCTTCATTAGTAGTAAAGTCTTCTGTTACTTTGTCATTATTCTTATAGCCAACACATATTTTAATATTAGGAAGCTTACCAACTGTATCTAAATGATTCATACAAAGTGATGTAATTCCATTTATTAAAACAGAATACCTTAATGCAACTAAATCTAAATAACCACATCTTCTTGGTCTTTTGGTTGTTGCCCCATATTCATGACCAAGTTCTCTTATGAGATCACCAGTCTTATTTTTTAACTCTGTAACATATGGTCCTTCTCCAACACGAGAAGAATATGCTTTCATAACTCCGTAGACTTCTCCAATATTATGAGGATTTAATCCAGTTCCTGTTAAAATTCCACCTATAGTTGGATTACTACTTGTAACGTATGGATAAGATCCAAAATCAATATCAAGAAGAGTTGCTTGAGCTCCTTCGACAATTATTTTTTTATTTTTTTTAATTAACTCATGTATTAAAGTTGTTGTATCACATACATATTTTTTTAAAACTTTAGCATATTTCTTATACTCTTTATAAATACTTTCTAAATCAACTTCAGGATATCCATAAAGTTTAAAAATTTTATTCTTATTATTGATATTCATTTCTAGTTTATCATAAAAGTTTTCGGAATATAAATCTTCAACACGAATTCCAGATCTTTCATATTTATCACAGTAACATGGACCTATTCCTCTTGCAGTAGTTCCAATTTTTTTCTTACCACGATTTTCTTCTAACATCTTATCCATTTCAATATGATAAGGAAATATTAAATGAGCCTTTGTACTAATTCTAAGTTTAGAAACACTTTTTCCCTTTGATTCCAAATTATTAATTTCTTCAATTAAAACTTTTGGATCAATTACAACTCCATTTCCAATAATTGCTAATGTTTCTTTATTTAAAATACCTGATGGAATTAAATGAAATACATATTTTTCTCCATCAACTTCTATAGAGTGGCCTGCATTATTTCCCCCAGTTGCTCGAATAGAAACATCAGCATTTCCTCCTAAATAATCAATTATTTTACCCTTTCCTTCATCACCATAAAAACTTCCAATTATAACATCAACTTTACTCATAAATACCTCTTTCTGTGATCCCCACATAGTTATTATATAAAATATTTTTAAATTAATCAATTATCTATACATTAGAAAAACTGCTATGTTTTTTCATAACAGTTTTTATTTAAATAAATTTTTTAAGATAGAATTAAGTCCCTTATTAATTAACTTATCTGTTGTTTTATTTACTACCTTTTTACCAAGTTTATATCCTATTGAATTTTTTCTTGCACGTTCTTCTTCTTTTTTCTTTTTTTCTTCTTCTCTTTTTATTCTAACTTCTTCTTTTTGTTTTTCAAGAAGTGCTTTTTGTTCTTCTTTCTTTAATCTTGCTTCTTCTTTTTGTCTTTCAAGATTTTCTTTTTCCTCTTGTTTTATTTTTTCTTCACTTTCTTTTTTTACTTTTTCTTCTTCATATATTTTATCGAGTACTAAATGTGCTGCATCTTCTTTAATAATTTCTTCTTCATATTTTCTATTTTGTTCTGAATTATTAATTATTTTATTTCTTTCCATATTATCAATTGTACCCATAAAAGATTCTGGCGGAAGAATTGTAACTTTATTAACAATTTCAGGTTCTCCTTGTTGATTTAAGAAAGATACTAATGCTTCTCCTGTTTTTAAATTTAATATTTCAGTTTCTGTTTTTAAATTTGGATTAATTCTAAATGCATCTGCTGCAGCTTTAACGATTTTTTGTTCGCTTGGAGTATAGGCACGAAGAGCATGTTGAATTCGATTACTTAATTGATTTAATATTTCATTTGGAATATCAGATGGCGATTGACTTATAAAATATAATCCAATTCCTTTAGATCTTATTAATTTAACTATTTGAGTTATATATTTTAATCTATATTCAGGCATTTTATTAAATAATAAATGTGCTTCATCAAAGAAGAATACCATCTTTGGCTTTTCTAAATCTCCAACTTCTGGCATTTCATTATAAAGTTTAGAAAGCAAATATAAAATAAATGATGAATATAAATCTGGTAAATTAAATAACTTAACAGCATGTAAAATATTAATATATCCATAAGAATCACTATTAGTTTTTAATAAATCATTAATATCAAATGATGGTAAACCAAAAAATTTATCTGCTCCTTGATCTTCTAAAGCAAGTAAGCTTCTTTGGATAACGCCAAGACTTTGAGTTGTTATATTTCCGTACTTAATAGTATATTCATTTCTATGTTCTCCAACATATTGCAGAAGTGCTCTTAAATCTTTTATATCATATATCATTTTTTCTTCTTCATGCGCTATACGATATATTATATTTAAAACACCTTCTTGAGCTTCAGATAATCCAAGCATAATTGATAAAATAGATGCTCCAACATCATATATAGATACTCTTATAGCATGTCCTTGTTCTTGATATAAATCCCAAAATCTAGTTGGAAAACTTTTATAATCAAAATTACTTAATTCTAAATTACTTATTCTATCAATAATATTATCGTTTGCTTCTCCCTTTTTAGAACAACCTGCTAAATCACCTTTAACATCTTGAACAAAAACCGGTACTCCAAGTTCACTAAATGACTCTGCTAATACTTTAACTGTTGTTGTTTTACCTGTACCAGATGCTCCTGTTATTATTCCATGACGATTAGCCATCTTTGGAATTAAATATGCTTCATAATCATTATTTTTTCCAATCAACAATTTTTCTTTTAAATACATAACTATTCCCTTTCAAAATCAATTTTATAATATCATAAAGTTTAAAAAAAGAAAAGAAAAAGATACAAATATTTTAAGATAATACTTGTATCATATATTTGATTATTTATTTTGCATCATATTAAGTAAATTAATTTTAAACATATCCTTTTCGGGACTTGATTTACTAATCATAACACCTTTATAAGCAGTAAGTTCTGCCCTATGACCTTCTTCTAAAATTCCCTCTGGAGTTATATTTGTTAAAAGAACTATTTTTTTATCTTCATAAACAGTATAATGTAGACGAATTTCTCCATGTACTTTTACAAACATTTCATCTGTAGGTAATATAAGTTCATAACTTTTAGTAGAACCATCCTTATGAACTAATTCACCTAAGAATTCCCCATTCCTAATCTTTGGATAGTAATCAAATGTTAACTTTTTATAAGCTAGCATATTATACTTTCTTACAGATCTTTCTTTTTTACGAAAATCATTTTCATTTTGGTATTCAAAGATATAACTTTGTTTCATATCCAAAACCCCTTTCATCCTTCAAAATATATATAGTATCCCTTATCTCATGAAGTTGCACATATTATACTATATTTAATTAAGAAAGTCAATTTTTCTGTTTCTTTTTCTCTATTTTTTGTACTATAGATGCAATTTTTCTTAAATAAACTAAATAATTACTTAAGTTATAGCAATCTAAATAAGTATTTTTAGTAAATTCTATTCGCTTTGGAAGACTTATATTTAAAAGAAAAAATAATTTTTCATCATCTGTTAAACGAAATTCTTTTTCATATTCTTTAATAAAATCTTCTAAATCTAAATCATAAAAATTTTCTTCATAAATAGTTTTTAAATCCTTCATTGGAAGATCTAAATGAGCTTTATTCCAACTTATTAGATATGGCTTATTATTTTCTAATAAATGATCAAGCTTTAAATTATCATGAATCATACTAAATCTTATTATTTTTTTATTTTGCATTTCTTTATACCAATTCATACTTTCTATTTTAACAAAACTTATCAAATAATAAAATAAATCTAAATTAGAAACTAATAAATATTCTACTGGACTCATAAAAGTAATTGAATCAATATAATTATTTAAATCATGATAATAGTTCATTAAATAGTCTGCCTCTTTTACTAAATTTTCATACATCATTTTTAATTCATCTAGATCAATTTCCTTATGAAAAGATGTTGTTCTATGAAGTATTCCAGTAACATGAATTAAATCATTTACTCTTTCAACATTTAAAACATTATTATCTTTAATGAATTCTACTAAATCATATTTTGAATTTTTAGGATTTAAACTTTTGGGATAATAAGAAAATCCTCTTGTATTTAAATAATCATATATATCATAATTATTACTATTTTCTTTATAAACAAAAATTCCCCTATCAGTATCTAAAATAGTAACATTTCCTCGATGTTTTAAAGAGTTTATTTTAAAGTTATAATCTTTAAAAATATCTTTTAAATCATTCATCACTACTTGGAATAATTAATTTTGATCCTACTTCAATATTATCTAAATCATTATAATCAGATAATAACTCCCTTGTTACTTTAAATTTCTCTAAGATGAGATCAATTGTATCATCATCTTTTACTGTATAAACTCTATAAATAGAATATTCAGGAGTAGAATCTATTTCTTTAAATAAATCATTTTCAGTTTCTTTTTCTTTGATATTATTTACTTCTATGTTACTATTTAATTCAATATTGTGATTACTAATTTCTTTAGTATTTACATCTTCTTTTAATTTTTTATTAGATACATCTAAATCTTCTATAATATCAAAGTCAAGATCTCGAGAATCACTATCTGAAACATCAATTTCAATTTTATCAATAGGATCATTTCTAATATCTAAATCATCTAACATAACACTAATATTCACTTTTAAAGTCTCTTCATTTATTATTTCATATGTAAAGTCATCAATACTAATAATACAATTCTTTGTTTCATATTTAGAATCAATTGTAATATCAACTGGAATAGTAAAATCAAATTTTTCTTCGGTTTCTCCATCTTCAAACATTTTATATGTTCCAGTAAGTATAAATTCTCCTGATACAATTTGTTTATCAAGTTTTAAAGTATGATCAAGAGAAATAGATGTAATTTCACCAATCTTTGTCTTAAACATTAAATCTTTAGTAAATGGTACTATTTTCTTCATATTTCCTCACTTTCAATTAATTATATGAAAAAGTTATTTTTTTATGAAAAAAAAGATTAGTTATATAAGTTATTATTCTTAATATAATCTAATACTTCTTTTTCTAAATACTTATTATTATAATTTAAATTCTCTTTAGCAAGAGAAGACGCACCATCATACCTTTTTCTAATTATAATAATTTTATCAGTATAATCTGAATAATTTGTTTCAATATAATTACTAATATCTTCCATTCTATTTATAATAATAATAAAATATTTATCTAAAATTTTTTTATAATTATTAAATGTATGGAAGTTTAAAAACAGATCACTTCCCATAATAATATAAGTAATATTATATTTACTAGCAATTTTTTTTAGCACATCATAGTTAAATAATCCATTTTTTTCAAAGTCATAAATGTTTAAAACTGCCTTATTTTTAACTTTTAATAAATTAATCATATTAATTCGATCATTAATTGAAGCTAAATCTTTTTTTTGGGAATTAACTGGCAAAAAATAAACTTGATCTACTATTTTTTTATATATTAAGTCTCTGGAAATATTCTCATGAGCTACTGTTATAGGATTAAAACTTCCAACAAATAAACTATTTTTCATAATAGATAAAAAGATGCTTATTCTGCATCTTTCTTAATAATTTCTTCTTTCTTATAATATCCACAATTTTTGCAAACTCTATGAGGTTTAATCATTTCCCCACAATTAGGACAAGAAGTAACTGTTTTAATAACTAAAGCATTATGAGATCTTCTCATTCTTTTTCTAGTCTTAGATACTTTTCTGAATGGTACAGCCATATTTTCACTCCTCTCTTATTCTTTAAAGAAATCTTTAAATGGATTATTTACTTCCCGAGAATCATCACTATCAAAGATATTCTCGTATGTACTCTTCAATTCCTTAATATCACTCGTCGTATAACGAATAGGAATTTCCAATACAATATAATGCCATAAAAATTCAATTAAATCAAGTGTTTTTAGTGAATTTTCTAAAATTTCTTCTAAATCTATCTTAAAATCAAAAGGAACTTCATCTAAAGTAATGGCATCCTGTAAATACATTACTCCATCTACATCAAGTTTAATTACGGTATTTTCTTCATAATCTTTAGAAATTGTACCAAATACTTTCACACCATCAAGTTTTAAAATATCAGTACCATCTATATAACTCCTATCATAATTAATTGTTTCATTAATATCAATTTTATCTTTATATAATAATTCATTTAAATCAATTACCATTTTGTCTCCTAACAATCACTTGGTTTTGAATAACCTTTATCTTTATATAACTCTTTATTATTTTGCACGCAATATAAGTATGGAGTTAATGTATTACCATTTATATTTACATATCCATTACAAACCATACTATCATTTATTGGTTTCATATTAAGATCAGCGTAGCATATATATCCATTTCCACTTTCATCTTTATATCTTTGAAGTGGCATTGTTTTAGCATACTCTACCATCAAATCTTTATATGTTGTAAATTCTTTTTCATTATTATTTCGCATTAAATTTCTAATATTTGGAAATGTCAACAAACTAATTAAAGCAATTAAAACCATAACAGCAATTAATTCAACTAACGTAAATCCTTTTTTATTCATAAATAACCCTTTCCCTAATTCAATAAAACTGAGTTGGATATTAATTAAGATCTATTTTTAGAAAACTCACATCCACAATAATCCTGTCTATAAAGATTATAAACATTTGATAAAACGATACTTCTCTTATATCCATCCTTCTTTTTAAAATCAGAATATAAATATGGTATATGAAATTCATTTTCTAATTCTTGACCTATTTCATTTAACACTTTACTATTTTTATAAGGACTAATTGTAAGAGTTGTTGTAAAATAATCAAAGTTATGTTCTAAAGCATATAAACAAGACTTTTTTAATCTTAGTTTAAAGCATTTATAACAACGTTTTCCACCTTCTTTTTCTTTTTCAAGTCCTTTTATTTCATCTAAATATTCATAACTATTATAACCAATTGATACCACTTTAACTGGATTTGGTGTCTTAAATTCTTTAACAAATCTTTGAAGCTCTAGAAATCTTTTATCAAATTCTTCTTTAGTGTCAATATTGGGATTATAATAAAGAATTGTAATGTCAAAATATTTAGATAAATACTCTATTACATAACTAGAACAAGGTGCACAACAAGCATGAAGTAATAAAGATTTCTTTTCTTTTAAATTTTTTAGTGTCTCGTCTAATATAACTTGATAATTCATATTATATATCTAAATTATGATAAACATTATTTACATCATCAATATCATCAAGAGCATCAATTAATCCCATTACTTTTTCAGTATCTTCATCACTTAAAGAAATTGTATTATTTGGAACATAAGTAACTTCACTTCTTAAAAATTCTGTAATTCCATTGTCTTCAAAAGCACTTTTTACTCCCAAAAACTTTTCTGGTTCTGTATAAATAATAAATGTATCCTCATTATCTAAACAATCATTAGCATCAGCATTTATTGCAATATCCATAATAGTATCAAAATCTTTAGTTTTATTTATTTCAATTACACCAAGTCTTTGAAATAAATAACTTACAGATCCATCAGTACCTAAATTTCCTCCACGCTTTGTTAAAGTAGATCGAACAAGCATTGCTGTTCTATTTTTATTATCAGTTAAACAATCAACCATTATAGCAATTCCGTGTGGTGCATATCCCTCGTATCTTATACTTTCATAATTAACATCTCCTGATGCCCCAATTGCTTTATCAATAGCTTTTTGAATATTATCTTTAGGCATATTATTACTTCTTGCTTTTTCAATAACCATTCTAAGTCCTGGATTCATATCAGGATCTCCATTTGTTCCTTTGGCAGCAACTTGAATTTCTTTAGCTAACTTTTGAAATATTTTTCCACGTTCTGCATCAATTAATCCTTTCTTACGATGAATTGTAGCCCATTTAGAATGTCCACTCATAATTTTTCCTCCTTTAGATATTTGTATTTTATCATATTTTATTCCATTTGCATAGAAAAAATTATCTATTAATAATTATTATCTTTTTATTCTTAATAAAAAAAAAGAAATTATTTGTTAATGATTTTCAAAAATTATAATTTCTTTAATATTTTTTTATAAAGACTATTTTCCTTTAGTAGCTTATTAGGTTCTCCATCAGCAACTATTTTGTTATTATCAAGCATAATTATGTGATCAACAAAATCTAGTTCTATTATACTTTTACTTTTAGTTATTACTAGGATTGTATTTTCTTTTTTCATTTCTTTTAAAATATTCAAAACATTTTCTGTAATATCATGACTTAAAAAATCAAACGTCTCATCAAAAAGTAGTATTTTAGAACGATTTAGTAAAACTCTCATAATAGCAAGAGTATATTTTACATCTGTATTAATATTACTTGCATCAGTTTGCAAAATAGTATCATATCCTTGATCAAGTGCCATTATATAATCATGTATATTTAATTCTTTAGCAAGACTAACTATATTTTCAAAATTGGAATCAAAAATACTTAAATTATCTCTTATACTAATATTAAAAAATGTTGGGTCACGTCTTACAGAACTAATATAACTACTAATTTGTTTAGGATCATATTTTTGAATTTCTAAATTATCTACCAATACACTTCCTTCATGTTGTCTATTATAACGTAGTAAAAGTTCAAATATACCAACTTTACCAGATCCAGTAAGACCCGTTATAACATTAAAAGTATTCTCATTAATTTTAAAACTAACTTTATTTAAAATAGGACTTTGTTTATTTCCATATAAAACATCAATAAACTCGATTATTCCTTTAAAATTTGATATGTCCTTTTTATCTCCTTCACTAGTAACTGCATATTGAAATAATTTATGAATTCTTAGTCGGGCAATTTTTACATTTATATTACTTTCAAATAAAGTTATTATTGACAAGAATAAATCTGCTAATTTTGTATAATAACTATAAATAATTGTTAACATTCCAATAGTCATTTGACCATCTTTAATTAGTTTTATTCCAAGTAATAAAGATATAAATTGAAAAACATTTACTAGTCCAAGTGATACTTGTTTTAAATTATATTTATCTATATTTAACTTATTATTCCATTTAACATAATCATTAACAGTATTCATGGATCTTTCTCTTGCAACATCAAAAATAGAAAATCCTTTAATTTCCTTTACTGATAAGAGAAGTTCTTGAAACACGCCAATTCTTTTATCATGTCTTGATTTTCTTTCACCATTTGTTCTTGCTATTATTCCATTAAAATATATTAAAACATATAAAACAACTAAACAGATAAATAATGTTAAATAGCCAATAAAAATATTAATAGTAAAGAAATAAATTATAATATATATTGCTTCAATAATTTCAACAATTCTAATTACTAATGTTGAATAATAATCACTTAAAGTTTCAAAGTCTTCACTCATAATATTTGAATATTCTGAAAGACTAAAACGAGAGAGACTATATAAGGAATTATTACAAGTCTTATATAGTCCTAAATCAAGATAAGTTTTATACAAATTGGAATAAAGCTTATAATAGCTTATTTGATTTAAAACTTCTGTTAGACGATAGAGCATATAGAAAACAAAGAACATAATAATCATAATATAGGCTTGATTAAAATTTCCCTTCGTAATCTCATCTATGGAGTAACTATAATAAAGTGGAATCATTAAAAGAAAAGCTCTTATAAATAAACTACAAATAAACTTTAAAACAAAATATTTTTTATTCTTTTTTAAAACCTCTTTATTCTCTTTCTTTGTCATAAGTCACCTTACTGATGAATTGTCCAAGTATTTATAACATCGCAATTTGCACTTTCTGGAACTGGATTTGGTAAATTTACCTTTAAAATTAATGGTACTTTAAAAGCAGCTCCAAAACATAAACAATAACCTGGTTGAAGAGCTTTTTGTTTTTCAACAATTTC
>CAMVCF010000021.1:0-15486 GCA_947165945.1 uncultured Clostridia bacterium
AATCCTCTAATTAGAAACTATTTATAAACTGTCCAACTTTTGGGGTTCAGTTCAAGACTCTAATCTTTTCTTTTAAATTCAGGATGATATATTAAAAGGTTTTAAAATAAAAATATTAAATATCATTAAATAATAACTTGTATTCAAATAAATACTTCTTGCATATATTAAAGTGAGGAGGATTTATGTCTAGTTATAGAGAAATTGTTACAAAAGCTGTTTTAGGAAAAGGTAAAAAAGTATTTTCAAATAGTCATTTTATAGAAGTATCAAATATTCCAAGTAATGTTCTTGGTTGTTGGGTTATTAATCATAATTTTAAAGGCGATAAAGATGGAAGTAATATTTTAGTATCTGGAAGTTATGATATTAATATTTGGTATTCTTATGATAATGATACTAAAACAGATGTTGTAAAAGAAACATTTAGTTATAAGGAACAAGTTCATATAAGAGAAAAAGAAGGAGTAGACTATACTGATTCATCCATTATTGTTCGTAGTTTAAAAGATCCTACTTGTAAAGAAGTATCAATAGATAAAAATAAAATTAATTATACTGTTGAAGAAGAACTTGGAATTGAATTAGTAGGAGATACGAAAGTAAAGATTTTAGTAGATGATAATATGGATGATTGGGAAGAAATTGAAGATGAAAAGGATGCTTTAGAAAAAATTGATGAGGAAGTAAACGAAAATTATTTAGAAAAGGAAGATTCTACAAAAAAATAACATAAAGCTTAATGTTGCTTTATGTTTTTTTAATTAAAAATTTTATTTGCCTCTTTAAAATCTAATATTTCAAAGAAATTATCAATATAGATATCTTTTTTATTTTGATAATTAATGTAATAAGCATGTTCCCATAAATCAAGTGTAATTAAAGGAATTAAATTATAAGTATATGGATTTTCTTGATTCTTTAAATTTATAATTTCAAGTTTTTTGTTCTTTAAAACTAAGAAAGTATATCCTGATCCTTTTAAAGATAGAGCTTTTTCTTTAAATTCTTTTAAAAAAGTATTATAGTTTCCAAAAGTATTGTTTATCATATTTTCTAAATTCTTACTTGGTTTTATAGGATTAGGGTTCATATTATTAAAATAAAGATTATGATTAATTACTCCTCCTAAATTATAAAGAATATCTGATTGATAATTATCAGGAAATTCTTTTATATGTTTAGTTAACTCTATTAGAGAATATCTAAAATCATAATTAGTTTTTAATAATAATTCATTTAATTTAGTTAGATAGTTTTTTTGATGTTTCATGTGATGTAGTCCTAAGGTATGAGTATCTATAAAAGGTTCTAGATCTGAATAATTATAAGGTAATTTATCTAATTTATACATGTATCCTCCCATAAAGTATATGATAAAAATTAATAATTATAAATTAAAAAGTCTTTATAAAAGACTTTTTTAGTATAAATGGTGCGATAGCTAAGATAGTCCGAAACCATCACAACAAATAAATAAACAATTTAATTCTATAACCATTATACCATGACTTTTACTAATTTTATAAATAATTTTTATAAAAATGAAAAAGGCCTAAGGCTTCTAAAGTTTCCTAGGCACTTTTCAATATTATTATATGTAATAGATTAATATTTATACAATATAATAGTCTTTATCAAATCCCATTACTTTTAATACTTCACCAATAGTAATTGAAGTTAAATTATCTTTTAATGTATCTAATTCTTTTGTAATCAAATTCTTCATTTCTATTACTTGATCATTTTCTAATAATAACTCTAATGATTTAATTATTATATACATATTGGTATGTAATGCTTTATCTGGTGATTTTTTAGTTTTATCTAATCTAATATAGAAAGTGCTTCTATAAGTATATAATCTATCATCATGAGCTGCTATATTACGAACTGAAGTTAAATTACCAAGAATATTTTTTAATATTCTATCATTTATATGAAATTGTTTACTTATTTCTTGTCTATCTTGCTGTTTCATTAAACCATAAAATTTACTAATTGTTCCAAGAGATAAAATTTTAGTAACTACCCAAGGTGGAACAAATCCATATTTTGTATAATAATGAGTTATTGCATCGTGTTTACCATTTCCTTTATCAATTTCATTTTTAATTTCATCAATTAATTTTTCTATATGCTCTAAGTTAGAATTATCATCTTTTAAATCAAAGTTATTAATATTTAAATAATCTTCTAACCCATACTTTTCGGCAAATAAATTAGCAATTTTAGTTTTTATTACTGCTTCTACTTCAAGAATATATTTAAGCATTATTATTTTCAAATTCTTATCAAACTTATACATCGCGAATATTTCCTCAAATGAAGCATTATATTTGTATTTTTTTCCTATTTTAAATATCCATTTATAGGAGTTTACTATTGAATAATAAGAATACTTTTCAACTAAATATCTAACATTGTTTTCATCTTTTATTGATACACCTTTTGAATTTAATATTTCTATTAATTCGTTTGTTGATTTAAATTCTTTAGCCATTTTTACCTCCTTATAAATGAAAAAGACCTAGGGCTTCAAAAGTTTCCTAGGCACATCTCGATAAATAATATACACTATTTATTGATAAAATGCAATACTTTTGAATAAATTTCTAATCATAATCTATACTAACTGTTATTTTATCTCTTGCAACACATATTCCATCTTTTATGATATAACATTCAACATAATGCGGACCATAAAAATTTGTGGATTCATTTAAATAGTCAATTCCTTTTTTTATTTGACCTCTAATACAATTTCTACGAATTGCTTCATATCCGACATTTCTAACTTTCCAATAAATATCATATGGTTTAGGAATATTATTTTCAACTATCATAAATTTCAATTTACGGTTTTGTTTGATCATAAATTTTTTCTTTATAAATTCACTTAATAATCCTGTTCTAAAGCCATTTTGAGTTATTTCACAATCTATTTTTAATGAGTACATAATATAAACTGGGTAAATTTCTTCAATAAATTGTTCTTTCTCTGAATGACCATATTCATTTGCAGATTTCTCACTAATAGGAAGTCTGCTTCCAAATAGTTCTCTTAACGTAGATGACTCATCTGTGCTATTTGAAAGTTTATTATAAGCTTTTTTACTTTTTTTTATAAAATTAAAATTCTTATTTTCTATTATTTGATTACTTCCCATAGCATTCCATTGTTTTCTATCTTCATCTTGATCGTTTAGGTATTTAAATATACTTTTTAAAAGTTCATAATAATCACTTTTTGACTTCCATTTATATTCAGGATTATTATCTAAAAAATCTTTAATTAAGGTATCTATTAATAATCCACAAATGGTTACACCATTATTTGCTTTCCACTCTCTAATCATTTGGCATATGTCACGATATGTAGATGTATTACTTATCATATTATTTGCTTCTTCTATTTCAGGTATAGGTTTAGTATTTTTCCAACTACCACCATCATGCGTATCTGGATATTTATAAGAATTATCTTCCTGTTTAAAACCAGGAACTAATTCTATTTTATATTTTGTAAATGATATAACAACAACTTGTCCATCTCCTTTAATATCTGTTGATGAATATTTTTCTTTTAAAGTATCTCGTATTTCATTTAAAAGTTGAGATTGTCCATTACTTTCATAATCATCAAATCTTTCAAACACTTCATCTGGTAGTTCATAAATAACATCTATATCACTTTCTCCTTTAATAGATGTATTTCTCCCCATAGAACCTACTATTAGATAGTTTTCTGTTGTGGAATTATCATAATACTTCTGATTTAATTTTTTAGCTATTCCTTCTAAGGAAGTGTTTATGTCATTTAAATTATCAATTTGCAAATTGCTTATAAACTCATTAAAATTATCTTCCACTTGCATCATTCACTTTCTTCAAAAAATTCTTTATTTACTTCTTCATCTTTACGAATCTTAAGTTTATATTCAACAGATTTCATTGTTTTATTTGATGCTGTTTCAAGATTAGAATAAATATTTTTTCGATATTCTAAATTTTCTTCTAGTTTATTTTTTGCTAACTCACAATCAATAATATCATTTTCTAAATATTCCATATTCATAGTTAATATTTTTTTCATATACCATAAATTATTTACATTCTCATTTGTTATTCTAATTCTATTATCAAAATCAGAAAAGTTTATCACATTATCAAATATTATTGATATAGTTGAAACAGCGCACGAAATTAAAGCACCTGTGTACTTTTCATAGTATAAAAATAATACCGATACAAAACTTGATAAACCAATTAATAATTCCTTACATATCTTGTATATTTTGTTTTTCTTTTTCAAATCATCAAGTATTGTTGCTTGAATCTTATGTGTCCATATTATTTCACTAATATTGTCACGATACAATTTAATAATAGTTTCTTTTTCATTATTTACTTTTTTCATTTTTACTGTCTCCTACTAAAAAAGAGCATAGTATTCCTTATTTGTATTAATAAGTCTTTACTAGCCCTTATTTTTTTACTTTCTATTTTTATTAAAAATTCTTTTTACTAATCTTTTTATTCCTTTTTCTTCTTTTACTTCTTCTTGTTCTTCATGACTATTATCATAACTTTTAACTTTAAATTCTGTAACAAAATATTGATTATCTTCAGTAAGAGAATTGTTCATTTCATAATCTCCAGCAAATGCATTCTTTTCATTTCTTTCCATTATTGCAATTGACATACCCATTTGAAGGAATCCTCGTGGTATTATATCATCATTTGATAGTTTCTTCCCGTCTTTTCTAAAGAGTAAAATTTTATTTGGATCAAGACTTGCTCTAATTTCATATTCACAGTTATCATCACCTACAAAAGAAAATCCATCTGAATCAGGTACAACTGGGAACGGCATTTGTTCATGACCTTGTTTAACCCATAATATTTCAGCAAGATATTTCATTTTATAATCTAATAATTCATGTCTTTGTATTAATGATTGATTATCTCTTTTTTTTTCATCTGTCATTGAATTAAATCTATTGGCAATTTCATTCATTTCATTTGCAATTTCTTGTCCTTTTTCCTTAATTTCTTCTTCAGATAAATATCTGATTTGTTTATAATCAACAATCCAATCTAAAGATTCAAAAAATTCAACTTCATTTGGTTGTGTGAATTCAACAAAATCCATTCTGTTACTATCATTTACTATAACAACATCACTAAAAACTTTATCAAATATTGAAGCTGGAATCGATATATCAGAATGAGTTAACAACATTATATCATTCATTTGAACATAAACCTTCTTTACTCCATTTTCAACATTAAATATTTTCATAATTCCAAAACTCCTTCCGTTCAGCTACTTATTATAACATATTTTTTACTATTTGAAACAAATTTTACAGTTCTCTATATAAAGTTCGAATATTTCGAACAGATTCGTCAATGGTGCGATACAAGAGCCTATTTTGAACACTTATATCTAAAAAGAATAACTAATAAATATCAGTTCTATACATAATATAATACCATATTTATTTTTTTATGTAAAAGAATTTTTAATAAAAAAAATTGACAAAAACCATAAAAATACTATAATAAGTACTCAAAAGGAGGGTTACTATGGAAAGGAAAGTTAGACCAGATATTAAAGTACACACAGAAAAAATAACAAATGAACCTTTTGATGATATTATTGGTCACAGTGATTTTGAGAGAAAGTATTTTACAATTGAAAATAATGATATTATTTATAAACGATTTAAAAATGAATTATCAATAGTTTACTTACCATACTTAGGACCATGTGTTGATTTTGGTCTTGGTGATATTTGTTTAGAAGAAGCAAAAGACAACTTCAAGTTCTATATTATTGATAGAGCAACAAAATTTAAACTTGAAGAGTTTGTCAGAATAGAAGATGCTATTCAAAAATTAATATCATATTATAGGGAATACGAGTTGGTTGATGACCCAGATAAAATGGAAGAAATAATATATCAAACATTAGGTATAAGTAAGCAAGAAAATGCAACTATAAACGAAGAACACACTAATATTTTAAAATCAAAAAGAAAATAAATATTATTGTGCTATTAAATAAATTAGATGACTTATCTTTCAAAGTCATCTTTTTCTTTGGTTTTATATAATATACTTAAAACATTGGTTTGTCAATTCCCTGATTAGAGAATAGTAGTATTTAGTTAGTTTTTAAGTAATCTTCTAATTTTGATATTTTTATTTTGTTAGATAGATTTTCAATAAATATCTCATTAGAATAATTAAAAGCTAGAAAGGTTATATCATTAATTATAATTCTATGTGGTTCTAGATAAGTAAGATTAGTTTTATCAATAGTTCTCAAATTACCATTAATAATAACTGGTTTAACTCTACAAAACTCACAAATAAATTCTAACCTCTTTCTTAATGATTCTTCCATTCTAACTTCTTGCTTGATAACATTTACCATTTTAATCAATCCTTTCTTTGAAAGACTTTTTTCTAAACAAGAAAAAAATCAACCCTAATTTAGAATTGATTGTCTATTTATTCTCGAAACTATAAAAAGTTCGAGCGGATTTCCCTATGGTGCCAAATGTAAGAATTGAACTTACCTCTGATGCTTACCATGCATCTGTTCTACCACTAAACTAAATTGGCAAAAATAAACTATTTGTTTAACAAATAAATTTTTCCTTCATTTCTTTTTTTTAAGAATTCTTCTTTATTTAAGCTTTGATAGTAATCTAAAATTTTATTTAATTTTAAATAAACAAGTTCCATGAAATGATTTTCTTCTTGAGAATTTTTTAATTCCCATAAATCTTCTATACTAAGTTTATCTATAACTTTTTCAAGAATTTGATCAGATATATCTAAATTACTTAAATCACGATTTAGTAACTCCTGTTTTGCTAAAGTAGAAACTAAGATATTTCTATCCAATATTTTTAAAACTAGATCTTTGGTATTTAAATACATAAACTTATTCCTCATTACAAATATAGTTTTATTGAACACCTTAATCACATCCTGTAAAAATAATATATGATGAAATAAAAAGAATGTCAACATAATTGTTAACATTTGACAATACTTTTTAATCTTTTTATAACTTTTTTTTCTATTCTTGAAATATATGATTGACTAATTCCCAGAATTTCAGCAACTTCTTTTTGAGTTTTTTCTTGTTGTCCATAAAGACCATATCGCATTACAATTATTTCTTTATCACGATCTGATAATTTATTTATTTCTGATAACATTAGTTTTCGATTTAATTCTTCTTCAAGTGGACGTGTTACAATATCAGGATCTGTTCCTAAGACATCTTCTAAATGTAGTTCATTTCCATCTAAATCAAAACTTAAAGATTCATCAAAACTAATTTCTGTTTTAATTTTTTTATTTTTTCTTAAAAACATTAATATTTCATTATCAATGCAACGAGATGCATAGGTTGCAAGTTTAATATTTTTATCCATACTAAAAGTTTTGATTCCTTTCATAAGTCCAATTGTTCCAATTGAAACTAAATCTTCTAAATCAACTCCTGTATTTTCATATTTTTTAGCTAAGAATACAACAAGTCTTAAATTATGTTCAATTAATTTATCTCTAGCAAATGAATCGCCATCACTAGCCATTACAAGATAGTATTCTTCTTCATCCTTTGATAAAGGAGGAGGTAATTTATCTGTTGCACCAACATAAAAAATACTTGTTATATCTTGAAATAAATTACTAAGATAACCAACTAAATTTAATATTCCAATCATTTTAATTTTCCTTTCATACTACTATGTAATATACAATCAACTCCATCTATTTTAAAATTACTAGTTGCTAATCCAATTAAATAGTTTTTAAACTCTATACTATCTATATATAATTTATCAATCTTTAAACACTTTAAAATACTAGTGTTATTTAAAGAATGATATGGAGTATAAATAACATTTTCTAAGTTATAATCAAGTTTTAAATTTACTAAAATAATGCCTCTTTTTTTAAATGGATCTTTTAGATGATTGCCTGTATCTAAAAAACCAGTTAAATGATAAAGTTTACCTTTATAGAGAAGATCTACTTTATGATAATTACTATATTCATTTTTTAGTTTTAAACTATTTTTAACATAAAAAAATATTATAATAGGACTTAAAATTAATAGAAAAATATAATTAGTTCCTTGGCCATTTTTATAAAATATAAGTCCTTTATTAGAATAAGAAAATAAATCATTTAATAAATACATACCACCTCCTAAAATAATACTTGTTAAATAAAAATAACTTATATTTATAAAAGTATATTTTATATTTTTAAAAGAAAATGTAGTAATTATCATAAGGATACTAACTATTATTTTAAATAATAATAAGGTTATGGCATTCATATTAATAAATAAGATAAAAAAAGTTATTCCTCCTATAATAGAACCTAGTATTATTCTTTTTAATTTTATATTTCTTTTTAATAAAATAGAAACAGATAGGAGTAATAAAAAATCAAACCATATATTTTTTAAAAAAATTAAATCAAGATATAGTTTCATTTTATCACCACTTAAACTATATCTTATAAATATAAATAAAATTGTCGAAATAAATTATTATTTATAATTATTAAAGAGTCTTTTTATATGTTTAATATGTCTTATGGTTGTAATTAAAATATTAATTCCGGAACTAATTAAAAGAGAGTATAAACCTATTCCTTTAATAAAACTTAGAAGAAATAAAAAAATTGTTTTAAATAAAACTCCTATAAAATTATCATACATCATTTCATTTGATCGATTACTAGCTTGTAAGAATGCTGCAAGAGGTGCTTCAATGTAATAAAGAAGAAAAATAAATGAAATTTTTTTAATATAGTTTGCACCAGTTGTTGTTTTATATAAGAAATTTAAGAAAAATTCTGGAAAAAGAAAAATAATAATAGTAAAAAATGATCCAATTAAAATAGAAAAAATAAGTGCTATCTTTAGTTTTCTTTTTGTATAATTAATATTTCCTTTTGAGTATTCTCTTGATATAACAGGAAGTAGGGCACTGCTAATTGCATTAGTAAAGAAACCTGGAAGTAAAAGAATTGGCATAACAAAACCATTTATTACTCCATATTCTCTTACAATAAAATTTGTTGTATAGCCAACTTTAGTTAATGAGTATGTTAATATAATTGGTTCAAAAAAATAAGAAATTGTTCCAATAATTCTTGTAGCTGTTGTTGGAAGAGATGTTTCTAAAACATTTTTAGAAGTTTTAAAACTTGGCTTTAGATCTTTTTTTTCTATTTTAAATGTTTTCGGTAAAAAGAAAATTAAAATACAACTTGAAACAAGTTCTGATAAAACATTTATTAAAATTAAACTAGTTGTTGTAAAGATTAATCCTCTTTTTAATATTGTTGGAAGAACTAGTATCATGAATAATAATCTTACAACTTGTTCTATTAAATTACTTATGACATGAGGAATCATTTTTTCTTTTCCAAAAAAGAATCCTCTTAAGATACTTGATAAAGAATCAAATGGAAGTACTAAACTAATTGCAAGGATAGGAAGGTAGGCATTTTCATTTTTTAAAAGATTTAAAGCAATAAAACGACTTGTAAAAATTAAAAAAATAGTTAATAAAATATTTATAAAGATAGAAATTGGTAGTATTGAGAATAGAATTTTTTTGGGTTTATCTTTTTCTTCAGATACCACTTTTGATATTCCAGTTGAAAAACCTAATTGACTAATTGCCATCATTAAAGAAAATGTTGGCATGACAAGCATATATAAACTAATTACTTCTAGATTAGAATTTCTTGTCATAATTACTCTAATTAATATTCCTAAAAATTTTGTAAGTAATCCACCTATCATTAAAATAATAGTACTTTTTATAAACGATTCTTTTTTCATAGTAAAATATATGAAATATTTTATAAAAAAATATATATTTTTTTATAAAATATGATATACTTATATGGTAAAGGATGGTTATTATGGAATTAATTCAAGTATTTATTTTAGGAGTTGTACAAGGAATAGCTGAGTTTTTGCCTATTTCATCGAGTGCACATTTAATTATATTTAGAGATATTTTTGGAGTTGGAAGTTTTTTAACAGGACAATATGAAATGAGTTTTGACATAGCACTTCATTTTGGAACTCTTCTTGCTATTTTAGTATTCTTTTTCAAAGATTTTTTAAATATGTTAAAGGATGGGTTTACTAAAGGAGTAAATACAACAAATGGAAAACTTTTATGGTATGTAGTTGTAGCAACAATTCCTGCTGCAGTAGTTGGAGTTTTATTTGAAGATAAAATTGATGAACTAGTAAGAAGTAATTATGTACTTATTTGTGCAGCACTTTCAATTATGGGAATTATTATTTATTTTGCTGATAAATATAATGAACAAACAAAATCATTTGATGAAATGAAGCTTAAAGATGCAATTATTATTGGATGTAGTCAAGTATGTGCGTTAATACCAGGATTTTCAAGAAGTGGAACAACAATTGCTGCATCAAGATTTTTAAAAATGAATAGAAGTGATGCTGCTAAATTTTCTTTCTATATGTCAGCACCAGTTGTTGCAGGAGCAGTTCTTATTAAAGTCTTAAAAGGTGATATGATTTCACTTATTACTTATAATCCAAGTGCTTTTGTTGTTGGAGTAATTGTTTCTTTTGTCTTTGGACTTTTATGTATTAAGTTTTTACTTAAATATATTAAAACACATGATTATGATATCTTTATGTGGTATAGACTTGGTATGAGTCTTATTGCTTTACTTGTTCTTTTCTTTAAAGGAATTTAATTATAAAAAGTATATATACTGAAAAGGTGATTTGATGGGAAAATATATTATTATTGCAATTATTTTTTTAATTATACTATTTGCAGTTTTAAAATCAATGAAGAAAGATGCTCATTTAGAAATTAATAAATTAATTGATTATTTAGGTGGACGTGATAATATTGTCAGTAGTGATTATAACTTATCAAGATTTATTGTGACTTTAAGAGATACATCTAAAGTAAATAAAGAAGCAATTCAAAAACTTGGAGCTAAAGGAATAGTTGAAATTGATGATCAATTAAAAATTATTCTTGGAAATAATTCTCGAGCATTAAAGAAATATATAGATGACATGAAACGATAAAATATGTCATCTTTTTTTTAATTAATCCAAAATTCGACAAACTTTGACAAATAGATATGCAATAATAAATTCGTGAGGTGATATAAATGCATATTTTTTTTAATATAGTAATAACTCTATTTCCTATTTCTATTTATCTTATAAATATAGCTTATAATAATAACTATAAAAAATATTATGATAAATACTTTTTATCTTTTATATTAATATTAGAAGTCCTATTATTTTTATTTTTTAAAGACTATACTAATTCTTTAATATTAATTAATATTCCCCTTCTAATTTCTTATTTAAAAAGATTAGAATTAACTAGTATTATCTTATCTTTTTTAATAGGTTTTTATTACATAATTTACTTAAAATATAATATTTATTTTATTTTCTTTGAATACGTTTTATATTATGTAATATATTTAATTTTTAATAAAAAAAGTTTAAAAATAAATTTACTTCTATATATTTTTATTTTTATTAAAAGTATGATCCTGTCTGTTGAAATATTTTATTTTAATAATTTAAATTCTTCATTTATTATTTCATTTTTAGATGTTGTTAGTAAAATGATTGTATTTTATATAAGTAGTTATTTAGTGTTTGTTTTTTTATTGAGAGGAGAAGAAATTATGAATCTAAATACAGCTTTAAAAGAATTAGAACGTGAAAAAGTACTAAGAACATCTCTTTTTAAGATGACCCATGAAATAAAAAATCCAATTGCAGTTTGTAAAGGATACTTAGATATGCTTGATCTAAGTGATAAAAAAAAGTTAGATAAATATATTCCAATTATAAAAGGGGAAATAGAAAGAACTTTATCTTTAATGGATGATTATTTAGAATATACTAAAGTAAAAATAAATAAAGATGTAGTAGATATTTATATGCTAATAGATGAAGTTATTACTTCTCTTAATTTATTTTTAAAAGAAAATCATATTATATTAAATACAAATATTCCTGATGATGAATTATATTTAGAAATTGATTACAATAGAATAAAACAAGTTCTTGTTAATATTTTAAAAAATTCAAGTGAAGCAATTGATCCTGAAAAAGAAAATATGATAATTAAAATAAATACAAGATTAAAAAAAGATATGTTTTATATTACAGTAGAAGATAATGGAATTGGGATGGATTCAGATACTTTAAATCAAGTAACTAATTTATTCTTTACAACTAAAAGAAATGGAACAGGACTTGGTACTAGTTTATCCAAAGAAATAATAGAACTTCATGGTGGAAAAATAAAATATGAATCAACTCTTAAAATAGGAACTAAAGTAACTATATCACTTCCTTTAAGTGAAAATTTATAGTAAAAACTAAGCGATAGAATTTATATAAAAACATAGGTTTTCTTTTTTTTTATTTTATTGTATAATCTTTGTTGGAAGTGATTACATGATAAATATAGTTTTATATGAACCAGAAATACCTATGAATACTGGAAATATTATGAGAACTTGTGTTGCAACTGGTACTAGACTTCATTTAATTGAACCTTTAGGTTTTAAGTTAGATAGTGCTAGTATTAAAAGAAGTGGAGTTAATTATATTGATAAGCTTGAATATTATGTTTATAAAAGTTTTTCAGAGTTTAAAGAAAAAAATAAAGGTACCTATTATTATTTTACAAGATATGGTCATAAGCCTCATACTAGTTTTGATTATAAAGAAAGTTATTTAAAGGGAGATATTTATTTAATTTTTGGTAAAGAATCAACTGGTATTCCACGTGAAATACTTAAAAGTGATCTTGATCATTGTATGAGAATACCAATGAGTGCAAATGTTCGTAGTTTAAATTTATCTAATTGTTGTGCAATTGTTGTTTATGAAGTTCTTCGTCAACTTGATTATTTGGATCTTTTAAGAGAAGAACCTCATAAGAGTAAAAACTATATAATAGATGGAATTGAGAAAAGTAACTAATTTGTCTAAAAATGTCAAGTGAAAGTTGCTTTTTTTTTTGATACTATAAAATCATGTTATAATTAGAGGGAGATGATAGTATGATAAAAAAAATTAAAAATATAGATATAAATTATGTTCAATATGGAAAAGGTACAGATATTGTCTTACTTCATGGATGGGGACAAAATATTGAAATGATGGATCCATTAGGAAAAAACTTATCAACAAACCACCGAATTACAATTTTAGATTTACCAGGTTTTGGAAGTAGCCAAATTCCAGATTTTGCTTATACTATTTATGATTATACAGAAATATTAAATGAATTATTAAAAAGTTTAAAAATTAAAGAACCTATTTTAATAGGACATTCATTTGGAGGACGTATTGCTATTAATTATGCATCCCTTTATCCTACTTCAAAACTTGTTTTATTTGGAAGCCCATTTCTTGTAAGAGAAAAAAAAGGATTAAAAGTAAAAGTATTAAAAACATTAAAAAAGATAAAAGCTTTAAATGGTATTGCTGAATATATGAAAAATTATTTAGGAAGTGAAGATTATAAATCTGCAAAAGGAATTATGCGAGAAATTCTTGTAAAAACTGTTAATACTGATTTAAGAAAAGAGGCAAGTAAAATTAAGGCGGAAACCTTACTTATTTGGGGAGAAAATGATGAAGCTGTTCCAGTTAGTGAAGCAAAAGAACTTGAAAAAACAATTTCTGATAGTGCATTAATTGTTCTTCCAGGAACTCATTATTGTTATTTAGAAAATTTAGGACGTGTTGTTAGTATTCTTGAACATTTCTTATAGGAGGTAATATGTATATTTATATTTTTATTTATTTAGTTTATATATTTTATAAAAGTAGGACATCTTTATATATGTTGCAACAGAATTTATATAATGAAAATAATAGGTACATTAGATGGTGTGAAAGAAGTCGTGAGAGATGTTTTAATAAACTAGATTTTTTACCATTTTTACTTACTATATTTATATTTTTATTTGATGATTCATTTATTAAAGAAATGATATATTGGACTATTAGTTTAATTTATGTTAAAGGTATATATGATGAATATCGAAAAAATTCTGATCAACAAAATAAAATAAAATTTAATATAACAAGTAGAATTAAACGACTTTATTTAACTGAATTTGTTATTATAGGACTTAGTTTTATCTATTTAATATTTGATAATTTTGGAGGAATAGGATTAGTTATATTAACTTTAATTATGGCACTTTTATATTACTTTATTTATCTTGTTAATTTAATTAATATGCCGATTGAAAAACTTGTATATATATATTATTTTAATAAAGCTCGTAATAAGTTAAAAGAAATGACTCGATTAACAGTTGTTGGAGTAACAGGAAGTTACGGAAAAACAAGTAGTAAAAATATTTTAAGTCATATTTTAGAAGCTAAGTATATAACTCGTCCAACTCCAAAAAATTTAAATACTCCATATGGATTAATGATCACAATTAATAATTATTTAGATAAGTTTGATGAAGTATTAATTGCTGAAATGGGTGCTTATGTAAATGGTGAGATAAAAACAATGTGTGATTTTGTAAAACCTAAATATGGAATCTTAACAATTATTGGCGAAGCACATCTTGAAACATTTAAAACCAAAGAAAATATATGTCGTGCTAAATTTGAACTTATTGAGTCTCTTGATAAGAATGGGGCGTGTATTTTAAATTTAGATGATCAATATCAAGTTAATTATGTAAAAAATGAACTTAAGAATAAAGTTAAAATTATATGGATAGGAATAAATAATGATGAAGCTTTATTTAATGCAATAAATATTAAAAGTGATAAACATGGAATGAAGTTTGATCTTTTATATGAAGAAAAAAAATATCCTATTGAAACAAGACTTTTAGGAATTCATAATGTTTATAATATTTTAGCAAGTATAGCACTTGGAGTAGAAATGAAAGTTCCACTAGATTTAATGATTAAAAAAGTTATTTCGATTCAACCAGTTGAACATAGACTTGAAATAAAAAAATTAAATCGTATTACTATGATAGATGATGCTTATAATTCAAATCCAATTGGTGCAAATAATGCGCTTGATGTTCTTAATATGATGGATGGAATTAAAATTGTTGTAACACCAGGAATGATTGAGCTTGGAGAACTTGAGAAAGAAAAAAATAGAGAATTTGGAAGAAAAATTAGTAAAGTTTCAGATTATGTTATTTTAATTGGTGAAGAACGTACAAAAGAAATATTAAAAGGAATAGAAGAAAATAATTTTGATAAAGAGAAAATAATTGTTTTAAATAGAGTAGTTGATGCTTATAAAATTCTTGATGATATAAAAAGTCAAAATGAAGATAAAGAAGTATATGCTTTATTTGAAAATGATTTACCAGATATTTATAGTGAAGGAG
>CAMVCF010000022.1:0-14683 GCA_947165945.1 uncultured Clostridia bacterium
ATAATAAAGAAAAAAATAGAATATTAAGTGATACTGTAAATGAAGAAGATATTGCATATGTTATATCAAAACTTACAAATATTCCTTTAACTAAACTAGTTTCAAGTGAAAAAGAAAAATTATTAAATTTATATTCAAATATGAAAAAGAATGTAATGGGACAGGATGAAGCATTAAAGTTAGTCTCTGAATGTATAATAAAGAGTCGAAGTGGTATTAAAGATCCGAATAGACCAATAGGATCATTTATCTTTTTAGGACCTACTGGAGTAGGTAAAACTGAAGTTGCTAAAACTCTTGCTTATGAACTTTTTGATGATAAGACTCATATGGTTAGAATTGATATGAGTGAGTATATGGAAAAATTTAGTGTTTCACGACTAATTGGATCTCCTCCTGGATATGTTGGATATGAAGAAGGTGGAGAATTAACTGAAGCTGTAAGACGTAATCCATATAGTATAGTTTTATTTGATGAAATAGAAAAAGCTCATCCAGAAGTATTAAATTTACTTTTACAAATACTTGATGATGGACGTATAACAGATTCAAATGGTCGTACAGTTGACTTTAAAAATACTATTATTATCATGACAAGTAATTTAGGTAGTGAATATGCATTAGAAGAAAAAAATGATTTAGTAATCAAAGAATTAGAAAAAACTTTTAGGCCAGAATTTATTAATCGAATTGATGAGGTAATTATTTTTAAGCCATTAACAAAAGAAGTAATTTATCAAGTACTTGATAAAATTATTCATGAAATAGAAATGAGACTTATTGATAAAAATATTAAATTAAAGTTAACTGATAAAGCACGTGATTACTTAGTTGAGATAGGATATGATGTTAACTATGGTGCAAGACCATTAAAAAGAGTTGTATCAAGGGAAGTTGAAACAATGCTTGCTAATAAGCTGATAAGTGGTGAAGTTCATTATGGTGAGTCTGTAACATTTGATTATCAAAACAATCAACTTATAATAAAATAGAGTTTAGATTTAATCTAAATTCTTTTTATTTTATAAAATATATATAAATAAAATGTATTCATAACACAAAAAAAGAAATAAATAATACATATATTTGTATATTTATGTAAATTTTGATTCTTAATAAATCATTATTTTTAACTTATATTGTTTTTAATTCTTAGATTTCTTTAGAAAAATTTAGTTAATTATTTAAAGATTTAGTTAATTGAATTACTTTTCTTCTTAATTATTAAATTTGTTTTAAATTTAAAGATTTGTTATAGTTTTTATTGCTTGCAGGAAATATTATTAAAAAGTATTAATAGTAAAGTAGTGTAAGGTTTGTTGATTATTTAGTATAAAATATTTTATAATGATATTAATAGGAGGGAATTATGCAATATATTAATGGAGAAAGGTTCAATGAATCAAGAAATGATGGTTTAGTTGTAAATAGGAATGAAAGTAAAAAAATGAAAACAGGTTATGCTTCAATTGATAAACCGTGGATGAAATGGCACGAAGAGGGAAGTGACCTGTTAGAAATACCTGATGATAATTTTTATGATTATTTTATGCAGGAAACATGTTTTTATCCAAGTAGTACTATATTACTTGATATTTTAAATTTAAAAGGATATACAAGAAGTGATATTGAACATGAGGTAAAAAAACAAATAAAAATGTTTACAAATTTAGGAATAAAAGAAGGAGATACAGTTTCATTCATGATGTTAAGTGTTCCTGAAGTAATATTTATGTTCTTAGCACTTAATAAAATGGGAGCAATTGCTAATTTAATTAAATTTGATGAAAGTCCTGAAAGAATTAATTACATGTTAAATCTAACTAATAGTAAATATTTTTTTGTAAATGATGTTGATTTTATTGTTTCAAATGCTGAAAAAGTATTAAATTTGAATAATAATTTAGAAAAGATAATAACTATTCCTGTTATGGAAAGTATTGAAAATTCTAAAACAAAAGGTTTTGAAATTAAAAAAAGAATAAATGAATTAGTATTAAAGACTCATAAATATCCCGAAGAACAAGCAGAAGAGTTAAAAGAATTTGAAGAATTAAAAAAATTAAAAAAAGAATTAAGTAGAGAAGATATTAATAGTAAAATTATTTCATATGCTACTTATAAAGATGTTTATTTAAAAGATGCAGCAGTTAAACTGATAAGAAAAGGTTCATCTAAAACTACCTTAATTGTTTATACAGGTGGATCTACTGGTGATGCTAAAGGTGTTGAGCTTACAAATAAAAATTTAGTAGCTATGGCTCATGGACTTAAAAATAGTAACTATGGATTTACATATGGGAAAACTTCTATGAATATTTTGCCGCCAGCAATTGCTTATTATTTAAATGCAACTTGTGGACTAATGATTTGTGGTGTTAAAGTTACCCAAATACCAATGTTTGAAATAGAAAAATATGCTGAGTTAGTTGATACTTATAAACCAAATATTATTTTTTCTGGACCAATTCTTTTAAAAATATTAGCTGCATCAAATATTAAAGATTTTAGCTATTTATCAAGTCCTGCAAGTGGAGGAGATAAATTACATGTAGAAGAAGAAATGTTTATAAATTCTGAATTAAATAAAAAAGGTGCTGGAAATGTACAACAAGGTTATGGATCAAGTGAAGAAACAGCTGTTGCTACATGTAACCCATATGATAAAAGAAAAGTTGGTAGTATTGGAATTCCAATGAGTGATGTAATTGTTTCAATATTTGATTATCAAACAGATAAAGAAATTCCTTATGGAAAAAATTTACAAGGAGAAATATGTATTACAGGTCCAACAGTTATGAAAGGATATTTAAATAATCAAGAGGCTACTGATTACGTTTTAAGACTTCATTCTGACGGTAGAATATGGGCTCATACAGATGATTTCGGTGTAATGGATGAAGATGGATTTATTTATCATAAGGGAAGAGCTAAAAGAATGTTAACAAGAAGTGGTACTAAATTATGGTTACCATCCCTTGAAGAAGAAATCCAAAAACTTAATCTTATAAAAGAATGCTGTGCAGTAAAACTAGATGATGAAGTTGAAAGAGAAGTTCCAGTTGTTCATGTTGTCTTAAAAGATGATTCAAGTGAAGATGTAATATATCAAATTGATGAATATATTAAAAATAATTGTCCATCTAATTATAGACCTAAATATTATATTCTTAAAAGTGAATTACCTTATACAGAAGTAAATAAAAAACTTGATTTTAAAACCTTAGAAAAAGAAAATATTTTAGATGAAGATAATTTTATTATTAATGGAATTATTATAAAACCAAGAGTAAAAGTAAAAAAAATAGTATAAAATGAAAAAAGTATTAGAGAAATCTAATATTTTTTTTAAAATAATTTGAACTAAAACAAAATTTGTTTTATAATAAATACATAGTAGAGGAGATTTATATGGAAAGTTTTTATTTTACCGCATTTGGTTTATTATTTTGTATTTTATTAATGATTATTTATTATCCTAAAAAGAAAGTAAATACTTTTGAAAATACATTATATTCTATTTTAATTATAGTTACTTTTTTAAGTTGTGTAGCAGAAACTTATTCTTTTATTATAGTACAAGGAGGAGTTGATTCTTATGCAATGAATTATTTAATTTCCTTGAAACTTTTATTTTCTTGCTTTCTTGCTTGGATTTATTTTTTCACTATTTATATTTTAATTGTTACTTTAGGTGATAAAAAAAATGAAGAGAAGATGAAGCAATTTATTAAAAATTCTATTTTACTTTATTTATTAATAGTTGCAATTGATGTATTCTTTTTACCAATTACAGTTACTAAAGTAGGTGAAATGTTATTACCAACAGGGACTGCTGTTAATTTACTATATGCTTGTGGTGGTATTTGTATTTTAACAATGTTAATTATTTTCTTTAAAAATATAAAAAATATTAAAAATAAAAAATTTGTTCCTTTATATTTATTAATTTTAATGTTTGGAGTAATCGTTTTAATTCAAAAATTATTCCCACAATTATTAATCATAAATGGTGCCTTTGTATTCATTACCTTTGTAATGTATTTTACTATAGAAAATCCAGATTTAAAAATGATTGAAGAATTAAATAAAAATAGATTTCTTTTAAATAAGACTACTGAAGAAAAATCTAACTTTTTATTTCTAGCATCTAGTCAATTAAAGACTCCTATTAAAAAAATTGAAGAATTATCTAATAATACTATAAGTTTAAATAATATAGAAAATATTAGAGAAAATATAAAAGAAATTAATAATTTATCTCAAAATCTATCTATCTTAGTTAATAATGTTTTGGATATATCTAGTTTAAGTTATTCAAATATCAAAACGGTAAACGATAAATATAATTTATTAAATTTAATTGAAAAAATTAAATTATTAGAAAAGAAAAAAGTTAGTGAATTGGTTGAATTTAGAGTTAATGTAAGTGATACAATACCAAAGTATTTATTTGGAGATTCTAAGTTACTTGAACAAGTATTAATTTCTATATTAGAAAATTCCATTAAATATACTAAGAATGGTTTTATAGAATTAAGAATTAATTCTATTATTAAATATGACATGGCAAGATTGATTTTTACAATAGAGGATTCAGGTCTTGGAATGACAATAGATAAAGTAAATGAATTATTACTTGTTGATGATACACTAACTGAAGAAGAATTAAAAAGACTTGAAACTAATAATGTTAATATGAATACTATTAAGAAATTAGTATCTAAATTAGGAGGTTATTTCACAATTAAAAGTGAAGTAAATAAGGGTACTGAGGTAAAAGTTGTAATTGATCAAAAAATAGAAAGTGAATCAAAAGTAAGTATAAATAATTATTTAAATAAAGAAAGAATATTAGTTGCTACTAATAATAAAGAAATTTTCAATATACTTGCACCTTTAATAGAAAAACATGGTTATGATGTAGAAAGTTCAATTTATTCTAATGATATAATAGATAAAATACGTTTAAAAGAAGATTTTTCTTATATATTTATAGATGATAATTTAGATAAAAGAGCACTTGTTATCTTAAAAGAATTAAAGAAAAATGCCAAATTTAAAATACCAGTTATTATTATTTTGGATAAAGATATGGAAATGATTAAAGATCATTTTAAAGATGATGGATTTAAAGATTATATTTTAAAAGATAATTTACAAAGCGATTTAGAGAGAGTTTTAAAATAACTCTTTTTTGTATAAAAAAAAAGTTATTGGTTATTTTAAAAATGGTGATATCATGAATAGTCTTTTAATGATGATTATTAAAGGAAGTATTGCAGTTATTTATCTATTTTTGGTAATAAAAGCTTTAGGGAAAAAACAAATAAGTGAATTAAATATTTTTGATTATATTATAGGACTTTCATTAGGTAATATTGCAGCTGAGATGACTGTTAATGATGATATTACTATACTTGAAGGACTTATATCTATGACTATTTATGGAATTTTTAGTTTATTTGTATCTTTTATAACTGAAAAAAGTATTTATGCAAGACGTTTAATAACTGGAGAACCGGTTATTATAATGGAAGATGGTAAAATAAGTAGAGAGCAATTAAAAAAATGTAAAATTGATATAAATGATTTACTTCAAGATGCAAGAGAAAGTGGTTATTTTGATATAAGTGAAATCAATTATGCTATTATGGAACCATCTGGTAAGATTAGTTTTTTACCTAAATCAAAATACCATTCTGTAACACCAAATGATATGAAATTAAAAGTTAATAATAATGGTTTAACAGCCAATTTGATTCTTGATGGAAATATCATGACTAATAATATAAAAACAATAGGGCATGATACAAAATGGTTACTTAAAAGATTACAAAATGAAGGGTATAATGATCCTAAAGATCTATTATTAGTAACATGCGATAATAAAGAAAAGTTAACAATTTATAGAAAAGATGAAAAGATAGATACTACTGTATTAGAGTAACTATCTTTTATATTATTAAAAAAAATCATAAATTTGTTGATATTTTTTTTTAGATATGCTATATTATGTACGAAGTAATTTGTAACTTCAATATACTTCTTGGCTCAAAAAGAGTCCATTAGTCCAAAAGGAGGTGTTAGGATGCGTAATTATGAACTTATGTTTGTAGTTAAACCAACATTAGAAGAAGAAGCAACTAAAAACGTTGTTGAAAACATCAAAAAAATTCTTGTTGAACAAAAAGCAAAGATCGTTTCTGAAAAAAGCATGGGAAGACGTGAACTTGCATATGAAGTACAAGGATTTAAGAATGGTAGTTACTTCTTAATTACTGTAGAAGCAGAACCTTTTGCAGTTAAAGAGTTTGATCGTATTGCAAACATTAATGAAGATATTATAAGACATATCGTAGTTAGAGTAGATTAGAGGAGTAAATTATGAATAAAGTATTTTTAGTAGGAAGACTTACAAGAGATCCAGATTTAAGATACGGTGCAAATAACAATGCAGTTATGCGTACATCTATTGCTGTAGATAGACAATTTACAAATCAAAGTGGAGAACGTGAAGCAGATTTTATTAATATTGTTGCTTTTGGTAATCGTGCCGAAACAATGAAAAAGTATTTAACAAAAGGAAGTCAAATTGCTGTTAGTGGAAGAATTCAAACAGGATCATATGATGGACAAGATGGAAAAAAGGTTTATACAACTGATGTTATTATAGATGAATTCCAATTTTTAGATTCAAAAGCATCTAGACAAAATGATATGAATGCAGTAGATAATAATTCAAATACATCAGAATTAACTCCTTATGATTTCTCTGATAATTCTACTTCAAATAATATAGAAGAATCAGATCCGTTTAAAGATTTTGGAGATAAAATTGAAATAGACGATAGCGATTTACCTTTCTAGAAGGAGGATAAGATGGCAGAATTTTATAGAAAAAAGAAAAAAGTATGCTATATGTGCACAACTGGTAAAGATATTAACTATAAAGATGTTGAAATTTTAAGAAAATATATAAACGATAAAGGTAAAATATTACCTCGTCGTGTAACTGGTGCATGCGCTAAACATCAAAGATATATTGCTGAACAAATAAAAAAAGCTCGTGCTATAGCATTACTTCCATTCACAAATAAATAGGAATATAGATATTTATATTTCTATTTTTTTTATTTGATGATATAATATAAGTATCAATTTATTTACAAGGAGGATTTATGCAAGTTATATTTATAAAAGATTTAAAAGGCCAAGGAAAAAAGGGAGAAATTAAAAATGTAAGCGATGGATATGCTATTAATTTCTTAATCAAAAAAGGCTATGCAATAAAAAAAACTGAAGGTAGTTTAAATAAATTAAATATAGAAAAATTAGAAGAAAAAGAATTAGATATTAAGAATAGACAGGATGCAGAAGAACTAAAGAAAAAGCTTGAAAACATAACTTTAAATTTTAAAGTTAAATCATCTAAAGATAAAATGTTTGGAAGTATTAGTACTAAGCAAATAAAAGAAGAACTTGAAAAAAATGGCTTTTTTATAGATAAAAAACAAATAGAAAACACAAGTATTAATTCACTTGGTATGCATATAGTGAGAGTCACTTTATATAAAGATATTACTTGTAATTTAAAAGTTCATACTGAATCATAGAAAGATAGAGGATTTAATATGTTAAGAAGTGTACCAAATAGTATAGAAGCAGAGCGTGCAGTTCTAAGTGCAATTTTCTTATCTAAAAGTGCACGAGATTTAACTTTTGAAACAATAGATGAAACAGCATTTTATTATGATAATAACCGAAAAATATTTATAACTTTAAAGAGTTTATATGATGAAAATATTCCAATTGATTTTACAACAGTTACTAATGAATTAAAAAATAAGGGTTATTTAGAAAGTATTGGTGGAGTTATCTATTTAACAGAAGTATTAAATACAGAATCAACTGCAGCAAATATTAATTACTATTTAAAAATAGTAAATGATGATAATTTATTAAGAAAACTTATAGATGTATCAAACGATGTTAATCAGATGGGTTATAATACTGATAAAGATGTATCCGAAACTCTTGATGAAGCTGAAAGAAAAATACTTAGTATTGTAAAAACTCGTCGTGCTACAGAGTTTAAAAGTATTAAAGAAGTAGTTTATAACGTTCAAAAAAATTTGCAAACCTTAGCTGAAACTAAAGGAGATATTACAGGTATTCCGACTGGATGGACAGATTTTGATAAATTAACATCAGGACTTCATGAAAATCAATTTATAATAATTGGAGCTCGTCCAGCTATGGGAAAAACTGCCTTTGCACTTAATCTTGCAACTAATGTTGCAGTTGGATCAAAAAAATCAGTTGCTGTTTTTAACTTAGAAATGGGTGCTGAACAACTAGCCAATCGTATGTTATCAAGCCTTGGTCAAATAGAAGGTTATAAATTTATGAGTGGAAAACTCAATAATAATGATTATGTTAAATTTAATGAGGCTTTAAGTCAACTTGAAGATACGAATCTTTTCATTGATGATACCCCTGGTATTACAATAGGAGAAATAAGATCAAAGTGTCGTAGACTTAAAAGTTCATCAAGTGGACTTGATTTAGTAATTATTGATTATTTACAACTTGTATCTGGTGGAAAAAACTATGGTGCCAATCGTCAACAAGAAGTATCAGATATATCTAGATCTCTCAAAATGCTTGCAATGGAATTAGAAATTCCTATTATTGCACTTTGTCAATTATCAAGATCAGTTGAAGCAAGAGAAGATAAAAGACCTTTAATGAGTGATCTTCGTGAGTCTGGATCAATTGAACAAGATGCAGATATAGTAGCCTTTTTGTATAGAGATGATTATTATAATAAAGCAGCTAGAACAGATAATAATGTAAGTGTAAGTGAACTTATTATAGGTAAACATCGAAATGGAGCAACAGCAACGATTAATTTATTATTTAAACGTGATATGAGTACGTTTTTAAATTTTGTTACAGAAAGGAGTGAATAATTAGTGGAAAATACATCAGAAAAATATCCAATACTAGGAATTATTATTGCTTTAGTTTTAGGTATTATATTTACATTTTTTAAAACGAATGATGTGTTTAGTAAATCAAAAATACCAACAGAATCATTCAGAGTTTATTTAAAAGGGGAATCAATTGGACTTATTAAATCTGATCAAGAATTATATGATTATATCAATGAAATGCAAAAAGAATTAATGAATAAATATAACGTTGATAATGTTTATGTTCCAAATGATATAAATGTAGAAAAAGACATAACGTATGAAGAAAATATAACATCTATTAGCAATATTTATGATATTATAAATGATAAATCTCCTTTTACTATAAAAGGATATAAAGTTTTAATTGATAAAACAAATGCTGAAGAATTGGAAAATGAAACTGAAAAAGAAAACGAGGAAAAAAAGATATATATCAATGTATTAAATAAAGAGATATTTAATAATGCAGCTAAAAAGGTTGTACTTTCATTTGTTTCAGAAGAAGATTTTAATGATTACGAAAATGAAATTCAAAAAGTAGTTATAGATACTGGAGAAGTAATTGAGAATTTATATATTAATGCTAAAATCACGTTTACAGATGGATATTTACCTGTAAATGAAAAGATATTTACATCAGAAGATGAATTAACTGAATACTTACTTTTTGGTGCAAATCAAAACATGTCTACTTATGTAGTACAAAGTGGAGATACTTTGGATAGTGTTGCTGATGCAAATAAAATGAATGTAAACGAAGTATTAATAGCTAATAGTAATTTAAGATCAAGTAATGCTCTTTTATATGAAGGACAAAAATTAACAGTAGGTGTTCTTGATCCTGTTTTTCAAACAGTAAAAGAAATTCATAAAGTTGAAGATCAAGAGGTATCTTATAAAACAGAATATATATATGATAATACGCAGCTTGTTGGTTATCAAAGAACTGCAACTCAAGGAAGTAATGGAATTAATCGAATAACTCAAAAAATAAAAGAAGTAAATGGTGAAATAGTAAATGCCTTAATATCTGATCAACAAGAAATAAGACCTGTTGTAAATGAAGTTATTGTCAAAGGTGGAAAACAACCGGTTATTGTATCAGCAGGAAATTGGGGATGGCCAACAAATATTCCGTATATTATCTCAAGTCACTATGGGTGGCGTTGGGGAAGACTCCATAGTGGTGTTGATATATGTGGAACTGGATATGGATCACCTATATATGCTGCCAAAGACGGTGTTGTAACGGAAATTAATTATACAGGTTCATTAGGAAATTATGTTGAAATTGCGCATAGTAATGGATATTACTCTAGATATTTACATATGGTAACATTATCACCATATGTTAAAGTTGGGGATCAAGTAAAAATGGGGCAAACAATAGGAGATATGGGATGTAGTGGTCATTGTTATGGAACTCACTTGCATTTTGAAATTTGGCAGGGAAAACCATATGGTGGGGGACAAAGTTATAACCCATTGCTATTCTACTAATGCAAGCCCTTATACTTGGAAGTGGATCTAAAGGAAATTCTACATTGCTAATAACAGATACCAAAAAAATTTTAATTGATGCAGGATTTTCTTATCCTAAAACCAAAATGATTTTAGAAAATAATAACTATTCATTCTCTGATATAGATTTTATCTTAATAACTCATGAACATAAAGATCATATTCAAGGTCTTTCATCAATTGTAAAAAAAGAAAAAAAATTTGTGTATATTCCAAGAAGAATGTTTAAAGAAATAAATAAAGTTGTAGATGCTGATTATCTAATCTCAATTAAAGAAGATACATTTCAAATAGATGACTTAACAATAAGATTTTTACGTACATCACATGATGCTGTTTATCCTGTTGGATTTCTTATTGAAGATTCAACTTCACTTGTCTATATGACAGATACAGGTTATATTAGTAAAAATAGTTTAAGCTATATGAAAAATAAGAATTTATATATAATTGAAAGTAATCATGATCCTAAAATGGTAATGGAAGGGCCATATCCTTATGTACTAAAACAAAGAGTTCTTTCAGATACAGGTCACCTATCAAATGAAATGACGGGTAAATACTTACAAGAATTAATTGGTTTAAATACCAAAAAAATAATTCTTGCTCATTTAAGTGAAACAAATAATACAGAAAGTCTTGCTATTAAAACAGTAAGTAATTTAATAAATAACAAAGTAGAAGTTTTGGCTGCAAGACAAGAAGAAGAGATGAAGGTTTTATTATGATAAAAATAATATGTGTAGGCAAAATAAAAGAAATTTATTTAAAAAGTGCTATAGACGAATACTCTAAAAGACTTAGTAAATATACTAAGTTTGAAATAATTGAATTACCAGATTTTGATTATGATATAAAAAAAACTTTAGAAACAGAGCGAGATTATATTTTAAAAAATATTAAAAGTAGTGACTATAATATTTTACTTGATTTAAATGGTAAAGAACTTACAAGTTTTGAATTTGCTAAAAATCTTGATAAAATAAGACAAATTAATTCTAATATCAACTTTATAATAGGGGGATCATATGGAGTTCATGATGATATAAAAAATATTGTTAATGAAAGAATTTCTTTTTCAAAACTTACATTCCCTCATCAACTATTTAGAGTAATTCTCTTAGAACAAATATATAGAAGCTTTAAAATAATAAATAATGAAGAATATCATAAATAAAAGGAATCTATTTATTAGATATTTTTTAATTTTAATTGAAATTTTAAAATTAAATGTTATAATGTTAATATAAAAGGAGAATAAAAATGGAAGAAAAAAAGAGTAACAAGGGATTATATATTATTTTAATTATATTTTTAGTATTATGTTTAATAGGTTCTCTTGCATTTATTTATAAAAGAATATATGTTGAACCTGTAAACGAAACAGAAAAAGAGGAAGAAAAAATTGAAATACCTAATTTATTAAATATTTTAAAAATGATTCCTGTTAAATTAGATAATGGTAATTATGTAGGTTATAAAGTTGAAGATTTAACTGATAAAGAAATAAATGATGCAATAATTACATATATTGTTAATAATAACGAATTAATTACTAAAGATAACGAAAGATATTATCTTGAAAAAATATCTAATGTTGAAGATAATTTATTTAATTTCTTAGATTTAAAAAATTATGAAGTTAAAACTGATATCGAAAGCTCTGATATTCGTTATACTTTAGAAAAAGTTACTGAAAATGATCTTGACTACTTAAAAGTAAAACTTACAGAAATTGCAACTGATGCATTTGATACTTTTGAATTACAAGATCTAGATAATATTACCTATGATAAAAAAACAAATGAATATACTGTAAATGTTTTAGTGATAGAAAATATAGGTGGTGGACCTAGTGTAAAAATAGGAAAATCCAATATTATTATAAAAACTTTTGATAATAAAACAACTTTAAAAGAAGTTGAGTTTGAAAAATATAATGAAACTGATCCAATAGAATAAAAATACGAAGTTTAATTCTTCGTATTTTTAATATAATCTATTGTACTATCTGCAAGTATTTCCATAGCATCAATTAAGTATTCATCTTGTAAATGATATATTTCTTTAAGTACCGATAGTTCTGTACAACCAAGTATTATTTTTTCAGCACCTAATTCTTTTAAATGATTAACAACTTGATAAAAATCATTTATATTAATTTCTTTTCCACTTTTTATTCCATCATATATAATAGATGATACAATTTTTTGTTCTTCTCTATTTGGAGTTATTAATTCAATATTATATTTATTAAGTAGTTCTTTATAAATACCACTTTGAATAGTTCCTTCTGTTGCAAGTAATCCTACTTTTCTAATATTATTATCATTTAGATATTTAACGGTTTCTTCTACTATATTAATAAAGAAAATATCTGTATTACTTTCTATTTCTTTGTAGAAGTATGATGCTGTGTTACATGGCATTACTAATAGGTTACAATCAAATATTGTAAGTTTTCTTACCATTTCTAATATTTTATTAATAGGATTTTCTTTAGTATTATCTAATATATAAGAAGTTCTATCTGGTGTTGTTGGATCATTTATAATATCCATTTCTATTTCTTTATCTATATTATCTAATCTATTATTTAACATTTCCATGAATTTTACGGTTGCAAGAGGACCAAGTCCTCCTATAATTCCTATTTTCATTTTATCACTTCTCTTCCTGTAAGTTCTATTATTTTTTTTATAAATAACTCATCATTTATGTCAAAAGAATTATTTAAAATAGGAATATTTGTATTTCTTTTTATTATGTTATAAACATTAATATCATTAAAAGTTAATATTAAATAATTTGTATCATTTTTTGCAAATTTATCTAATATATCTTTTATTTCTGATTCAGTTTTTTCTAATAATTTATTATTAATAACAATATTCATAGGAATATGTTCTTGATCAATATTTGCACGAGTTTTTAAAATAAGTTTTTCCACAAAAATTGTGGATAATTTTCTATTAGTTCCAAGTATTCCAATTGTTTTATTCATTAGGCCTCCTGTAGTATAATTTATATTTTTTATCAATGTTTTTTCTTTTTAATTCTATAAATCTTTTTAATGTTAAATCTTTTTTATAATATAAAATGTTTTTAACTTTATGTTCTTTATAAAGTTTTTTAATTTTATTTTTTATTTCATCATTTTTTACATATCTCATTATAATTCTTTTAGGAACTAATGTCCAAAGATATTCATTTTTTAAATATTCAATCTTATTTTCTTTATTATATATTACATCATCAATTAAATATTTGGTAATATTCATTCCACCAAGTGTTACAAATGAATGACTTCTTCCTTGTCTAATATTTATTTCAAATAATTTATAAGAATTATTTTTTTTATTATATTTTAAATCAAAGTTTGCATATCCAACATATTTAATTGCTTCTAAAAACTCTTTAATTTTATCAAATAATTCTTGATCAAAGGTAGGAATAATTGCATCATAGTCTCCGTAGGAGGCTGGAGCTTTATCTTCTAAGATTACTTGTCCTAATGCCATAAATGTAACTTTATTATGTGAATCAACATACGCATTTAAAACTCGAAGATTTGTATCATCTCCTTCAATATATTCTTGAACTATTAAATCTTTTTCGTACTCTGAATGATATATTCTTTTTAATATATCATTAAATTCATTTATATTATATACAACAAATACTTTTTTCTTACCCCAAAATGATGATTTCCAGTAAGTTACACTATCACTTGGTTTTAATATAATAGGAAAATCAAATGGAAGTTTTTGTTTTTGATAATTGTCTTTTGTATAAATAATAGTTTTAGGATAATCTAAATTATATTCACGACATGTTTTATAAAAGTTTTCTTTAATGATCAATTTATTCATTAAATTTTCATCAATATAGGGAACAATAAAATATTTTTCTAATTCATTTTTATTTTCAATTATAAGTCTTGTATACACATCACTACAAGCAATTAAAATAATTTTTTTGTTATTATATTTATCTTTTATATCTTTTAATGTTTTGAGAAACACTTCTTTTTTTTCTATATCTTTATTTTGATATATATCTATTATTTTTGAAAACTTTGTTTCAGAATAACCAGTTTTACAAACAGCTATACTTCTTACTTGATATTGTTCATAAAAACCTATTGCCATTCCATAAACATTTCGATCACTTCCAAATAA
>CAMVCF010000023.1:0-14123 GCA_947165945.1 uncultured Clostridia bacterium
TATCTTTAACTAAATATTTCTCCTCATCATTAATAATAGCATATACATTATTACTCTTTATACAAGGAAAATAGTAAGTTCTAAAATCATCTTCATAAAACTTTTCTAATGCTTCAGCACAAGTTTCAGTTTTATCAATAATCTCAACTTTGGGATTCATTCTTTTCATATAATCATCTAAATTTTTATTATATATCTTATTGCGATAAGCAACTAATAATATAATTACTAGTATAACAATAGATAAACAACTAAATATTATAATATAACTTTTTTTAGATATTTTGTTTTTTTCTAATAAAAATATATTTTTAATTAAATTATTTACTGATTTTATTTTAATAATTCCATATAGAATTAATGCACCAGTTAAATTTAAAATTAAATCATCAATATCAAATCTTCCAGAAGAAGTAATGAGTTGTAAAAACTCAATTAGTAAAATAATTCCCGTAGTAGTTAGAGCAAAATTTTTAAACTTATTTTGCTTTTTAAACAGTAATGGTAGAAAGAAAGCCATAGGCATAAGTGCTATTAAATTACCTAGTAAATTAAATAATATTGTGTTTGTAGAATACATACTATCAAATTCTCTTATATATTCAATAATTGTTTTAAAAGGTATTAAATTAACCGTATTTTCAAAATATTGTTTATATCGAATATTTGTATTTATTATATTAAATCCATCTCTTCCCCACATACTATCAAATAATGTAAGGGTTACAAGTAATAATAAATATAAGATAAAAAATATCCATAAATTAATTTTCATAGGCTTGGTGTTATTTTTATATTTAGACAATAATAATCCACCAAAATATAAGAATAGGCAACTACAACATAATAGGAATAACCTACCAAACTCTGATAAATGAAATGTAGGACTTTGATCAGCTATCAAATATAAAAATAAGAATAATCCAGCAATTGAATAAAATATAAGACAAAAAATCTTTTTTTTCATAAACGAATACTCCTATAGTTTTATTATACTACATAATTACTTAATTTTATCATTAACTGACTATCATAATATTATTATTTACATTTTATTTAAATATAAAAAGTAACATAAATGATAGTTTATAAAACTTTTACTATTTCTTGTATGTCTATTTCCTAAAAAATCACTTATAAAAAATAAAGAATATTTAAAGTTTTATAATTAACTTAAAATATTCTTTACAATAATTTATTTATGAAATTTGAATTATTACAAGATGTGCGGAAACTGGATTCGTACCACCAGCTAAAGGTGTTATTGTTAAAGCCGCAGCATTTCCTGAAGGATTTCTTACTGTTAATATTGAATTAATAGTAGTAGTATCAACTATAAACATACCTGAAATATCGCTAGTCCCAGTTGCTCTTCCAACTTCGGACCCACAACATAAAAATATCTACAGCATGAATTATAATTTATATCATAATTATGACATTTAGACTTACTATAATAGTTTTCATTCATTTCATTATCACAATCTTTATTATCTTGATTTATAGATGAAAAAAATTTTTGATTCATAAAAATCTCCCCGTTATTATTTATAGAATATCTATAATATTATATAAAATAATAAATTCTATAAGTAATTAAAAATACTATTAATAGCAAAAAAATCAACTCATCATTTGAAAGTTGATTTTATATTAAGTTCGAACGAATTTTCTACCGGTCCCTGAAACGAACACGTTTACAACTTTTAGATGAGTCATTTAATCAACTTTCAGATTAATTATATATATTAGATTTAAAAAATCTTTCTTGAAATTCTGTTAATGCTCTAATTTGATCATTTGTATAATTACAATTATCCGGAACTACAATTAACTTATCATCATCATTAATTCTATAAATATATGCTATAACTTTACCTTGTTTATATTCATTAATAGGTTCAAAAATTTCTAATAAATATGCATCTATCTCTTCTCCATCACCACTAATGGTATTTGGAACATAATCATAATTTAGTGGGTAAATAAAATTATATTTTGAATGTTTTGAACCTAATGGTCTATCAATTATTAAATTAACATTTTTTCCTAAATAATCACTTGCTAATACTTTTTCCATATAATATTCTCTCCATACATTAGCAATGTATATCATAACTAACTATTTATATACAAATGTAGATATTGTTTTAGAAATTATCATCCATTAAAAAATCGAATATATTTATTATATTTATTCCTTGAATATCATAATTATTTTTATCAAATGTAATAATATACTTTTCATCACTATCAAATTCATTAAATGCTGTAATTTCTCGTTTTCTAGTTTTTTCGTCCGATAAATCATAGCATACTTGAATATACTTAATTATATTATTTTTTATAGCAACAAAATCTATCTCTCCTTTTTTAGTTTTTCCAATATATACCTTATAATCTTTACCAATTAAGTCATTGTAAACAATATTTTCAAGTGAAACAGACAAATTTAATTTCTCAGCATTTGTTTTTATTTGTTTTATTCCTAAATCATTAGCATAATATTTATTTAATGTTTTCAAAATACTTTTACCATGAATATCATATCTATAAACTTTATTCATAATAAATGTTGTTGTAAATGCTTCTAAATAATTATATAAAGTATCATTAGCTATTTCATGATATTCTTTTTTTAAAAACTCTATAACATTGTCTCTTGAAAACTCTCTTGATTCAGTATCTAATACATACTGCAAAACCTTATTAAAAGATGCAATATCTTTTATACCAAGTCTTTCAACAATATCTTTTAAAATAATTGAATCATAAACACTTGCTAAGTAATTTTCTACATCATATATTTCATTAAAAGAAAATCTTTGAGGAAGCCCTCCCCATTTAAAATAATCTAATAAAGTCTTTTCATAATTAATTTTTTTAATGTGATTCATTTCTACTATTTCTTTAAATGATAAAGGATTAACTCTAAAACTAACATATCGACCTGATAAATCTGTTGATAATTCTAGTAATGTCATTCTACTATTGGAACCAGTTATGAATATACTATAATTATTAGTAATTCTTAAAGAATTAATTCCTTTTTCAAAGTCTTCAACTTTTTGAATTTCATCGAAAAAGATATAATATTTATTATTATTTATTTTTAATGATTCTACATAATTAAATAAATCTTTTGCATTTTTTATAAAATCAAATTTTAATGATTCAAAATTTATATATATTATATTTTCATTACTTATTCCAGATTCCTTTAATTCATCAATTATTTGAGTTAAAATAACAGATTTACCACTTCTTCTCATCCCATATATAATTTTTATTAATGATTCAGTATGATAAAATCCTCTTATTTTTGATAAATACTTTTCTCTTTTAAACATATTTTTTCCTCCATATACATTATACTATATAAAAGTCGTTTTGTAAAGTTATTCCAGTATAATGGAATAACTTTTTTGGATAATTATATTATTATTATATGTAAAATATTTAAAAATATAGAAAAATCGAACTAAAAAGTTCGATTAAACACATCACTGGTCCTTGTGGTGGGAATCGAACCCACACATCAGAGATACACGATTTTGAGTCGTGCGCGTCTACCAATTCCGCCACACAAGGAACACATAGATAATTATAACACATTTTTTTTAATATAAAAGAAAAAAATAAAAAATTATCCACAATTATTGTGGATAAAAACTATTTATTAAGTAAATTTTTAACATTATCAAGTAAACCTTTAGCATTATCAACAGTTATTTTTGCCTTAACTGCATCAACAATTTTTTGAATTTCATCATTTGGTAAATCAATTCCTAAAACACTCTCAACCGAACTAATTGGATCTTTTGTAAATTTGTTAGCAAAATCTTTATCATTTTGTATTTTTTTTACAATCTCTTCTATTTTTTCTTTTATTTTATCCATAATTAACCTCCTTGATAATAGTATAAATAAAAACTTTTTTTATAACAAGAAATATTTACTTATTTTAATAATTTGTAATAATTACTTCTTCAACACTTCCTCTTTTATTTCCCTTAGAATTAATGCTTCTTTTAGCTTTTATAACATGAAAATTATATCCATCATAAAGCTTTTTAATAAAATCCGTATTATGATTAGAAAGCATTACTTTAACTCCTTTTTGATCCAGTTCTTTAAATTTAGAGGCCAATTTTTCCTGATCCTTTTTAGAAAAACCTTCTTCTGTATAACTAGTAAATGAATTATTTAACATATCATAGGGAGGATCTAAATAAACAAAATCATTTTTTTGACACATATTTAAAACTTCTAAATAATCTTTATTTAAAACTTTAACATCATTATTAACAAGATAAGTATGTACTCGAAGTAGATTCTCTGCATCATATGTAGAAACTCTATCTTTTTTATTATAGGGGACATTAAAAAATCCTTCTTTGTTCACTCTGTAAAGACCATTAAAACAAGCTTTATTTAAATAAATAGTACGGGCTGCTTTTTCTTCATTTGATAGTTTAGAATACTTTTTTAAATCTCTATCAATATTTCTTATCTTATAATAATACTCTTCGTTATGTTTTCGTTCATGAGTATTCAAATATGAACACATCTTAATAAAAGATTCATAACTAGAAAGTGATGAATAAACATTCATAAGTTCTGTATTTTTATCATTAATAACAGCACTTTTAGGTAATAAATCAAATAAAAGTGCTCCTCCTCCAATAAATACTTCATAATAAGTATTAAAGTTTTCTGGAACATATTTTTTTAATTCATTTAAAACTTGTCTTTTTCCTCCAGCCCATTTTACAAATGGTTTTGGTTTTAATGTATCCATAATTATACCTTCTTTCTACTTGAAAGTATATCATTTTTTTATTTTAAAGAAAAGAATATCTGTAAACTTTTTTCTATGAAAATATTGCATGATAAAAAAATTATAAATTTTCCTGTGTTATATTAGGATCAATTTTTTTATTACTTAATATTTTTTCCAAAGAACTATATTCTTTATCTACTTTTCTTTGACAATCATTTATGTTATCTAAAATTTCTTTTTCTAAAATTTCATATTCCCTTAATTTCTTTTTTTGAAAAGAAAATGGTTTTTTTCTTCTTAATAATTCTAACTCCTTTTTATAATAACTTAATCTTTGATAATAAAAATTAAATAAGTAATCAAAATCATTTACTTGCTCTAATAAATTAAAATCTATTACTTTATTAATTAAATTTTTCATACTACATTCCTCTTCTACCAGGTATTATAGCACAAAAAAATAATTTTATAACTTAAAATAGCAAATAATCACAATTATTACTTGAAATGTAACAATGAATTTGGTGGTAGTAATATGATAAATTTTGAGAGACTAAAAGACGTAAGAGAAGATCATGATTTAAGTCAAAAAGAAATGGCTAATATTTTGCATGTTAATCGTTCTACTTATTCTTTATGGGAACTTGGAATTAACATTATTCCTCTCAAATATTTATCAATGTTTTCAGATTATTTTAATTTAAAAATTGATTATGTTTTAGGTCTTACTAATGATAAATCCGATAACTTAAAAAAAGGTCTTCAATTTGAAATTATAGGAAAAAATTTAAAAAAATTAAGAATTAAATATACTTTATCTCAAGAAAATATGGCTTTCATTATAGGTGTTACACAAGCTTGCATTGCTAAATATGAAAAAGGAATTATCGAAATATCTACTTCAAATCTATATAAAATTTCTAAATATTTTCATGTATCTATGAACTCGCTTTGTGGAAAAGAAAAAAATAGAAAAAAAATTATAATAAAATAGAATCAAATCTATTTTTTTTAATAGCTAATTAAGCTAATTTGTTTACCATTTGTCTTAATAAATCCCTCTTCTTTTAAGTTTTTAATTTCTCGCATCATAGCACTTCTATCTATAGACAAATAATCTGCTAGATCTGTATATGTAAATGGAATTGTAAAGATTCTATTTGGTTTATCATTAGCAAGAATTAAAAAATATGTTAATAACTTTTCTCTTATACTTCTCTTAGATAGTATTTCAAGTCTTATATTTAAATCAACTATTTTGTTTGATAATAGTGTAAAAATATTATTAAGTAAAATAGAGTTTTTAGCACACTTTATTAAATTATCATATTCAATAAATAATACTTCACAGTTACTAGTTGCAACTACAGAAATATCACTTCCAAGCCTAGAAAATACTTCTCCAAATATAGAGTTTTCTTTTAATTTTTCAATAATAGAACGATTACCATTATAATCATATCTTTCCATATTAGCAGTTCCATTTAAAAGAATACCTATCATTTTAACATTAATTATATTTGTAACAATAGTTCTATCCTTTTTAAAAGATAGCTTTTTGGCATCTAATATTTTTAAAAGTTTGTCTACCTCTTTTTCTTCTATACCATCAAAAATCGATTTTATTTTCATTTCTCTCTCCTTCAATTTAAAATTATTATAGTTAAAAAATGTTGCATTTGCAACCATTTAATTTATCGTCTTTTTGCTATAATATTATTTATAAGGAGAAATCTATGAAAATAGTAAAAAGAGATGGTAGAATTGTTGAATATAATCCTGAAAAAATAAGAATAGCTATTAAAAAAGCCAATAATGATGTAGAAGAATATGATCAAGTAAATGATTTAGAAATTGTAAAAATAATTAAATCTATTGAAAAAATGAAAAAGAAAAGACTTCTAGTAGAAGATATTCAAGATATCATAGAAAAAAAACTTGTAGAATTAAATAAGTATGAACTTTCTAAAGCATATATGCTATATCGATATGAAAGAGAATTAATAAGAAAAGCAAATACAATAGATGAGTCTATTTTAACATTAATAAAAAATAGTCAAAAAGAAAAAGATAAAAGTGCTTTTATAGTTGCAAGTCAAAGAGATTTAATAGCAGGAGAAGTATCAAAAGATTTAACAAAAAGACTACTCCTTCCAGAAGAGATAAGTAAATCTCATGAAAAAGGAATTTTATATTTTCATGATGAAGAGTATTTTGTACAACCAATGTTTGCATCAAATTATGTAAATATTTCAGATATGTTAGAAAATGGTGTTGTCCTGAATCAAATACAAATAGATGAACCTAAAAGTTTTAATGATGCGTGTACTTTTTTAACTCAAATCATTGCAAGAATTGCATCTAGTCAATACGATAGTCAAACAATTAATATTAAATATATAAGTAAGTATTTAAAAATGAGTCATGATAAAATTAAAAAAATCTCTGAAAAATCAATTCAAAAATCAATTCAAAAATCTTTTGTTGATGAACAACTAAAAGAAGAATTATATACTGGCATTAAATTATTAGAATATCAAATAAATACTTTAATTACAGTAAATGGTAAATCCCCTGATGTTACTTTCTTCTTAGAACTAGATGAATTTGATCCTTATATAGATTATACTAAATTAATTATAGAAGAAATTTTAAAACAAAGAATTAAAGGATTTAAAAATGAATCTAATGAATATCTAAATTTTTGTTATCCAAAGTTAATTTATACTTTAAATGATAATAATTATTTAGAAGGAAAAAAATATAATTACTTAACCAACCTTGCTATAGAATGCTTTAAAAAGTGTCAAACTCCTAGTTTTTTAAGTGTCAAAAAAATGAAAGAATTATTTGATTCAAATGTTTTTGCACCAATAGGACCTCTATTTTTGCCACTTTATAAAGATCAAAATAAATTATATAAAATAGAAGGACGATTTAATCAAGGAAGTGTTTCAATTAATTTAGCTCAAATTGCATTAGAATCTAAAAAAGATGAAAATGTATTCTTTTTTCTCTTAGAAAACCGATTAGAACTTTGCTATGAAGCTTTAATATGTCGATATCATGCTTTACTTGGAACTTTATCAGATGTCTCTCCAATTGAATTTCAATATGGTGCAGTTGCAAGACTTGAAAAAAAAGAACCAATTGATAAACTTTTAAAAAATGGTTACTCTACTTTAGCACTTGGATATGTAGGATTATATGAAGCAACAAAATATATGATAGAAACTAATTTAGAAAATAATATAGAAAATTTTTCCTTAAAAGTACTCAAAACTTTAAAAAATGCTTGCAATAAATGGAAAAAAGAAACTGGAATAGAATTTATTTTATATAAAACAAAAGATGAAAAAATAAGATCCTATTTTCTAAACATTGATAAAAACTTATATGGTTCTATTAAGGAAATAACTGATAAAGACTCTTACTGTCTTTACAATAATAAAATAGATGCAATAAATCAGTTAAAAATGGAACAAGCGTTTCAATCAGTCTTAAAAGATAGAATCTCTTATATTAAGTTATCAGACGAAAAAATAGAAGACCTAATTCCATATATTTATGAAAATCTTTTGTATGTTGAATTTACAAATCCAATTAAAAATGATATATTGGATTAGAAGGAGATATTATGGAAACATTAAAAATTAAAAAATTAGATAAGAGAGCAACTATTCCAACATATGGAACAATTGATTCAGCTGGTGCTGATCTTTATGCTCTATTAGACTCTGAAATTAATATAGAACCATGTGAAAGTATTATGATAAGAACTGGTTTAGCCATGGCTATTCCAAAAGGATATGTAGGACTTATCTATGCTAGAAGTTCACTTGGAACAAAAAAAGGTCTTGCACCTGCAAATAAAGTTGGTGTAATTGATGCTGATTATCGTGGTGAAATAATGGTTTGCCTTTATAATCACTCAAAAAGTATTCAAACTATCACTCCAAATGAAAGAATTGCTCAAATAGTTATTACCCCATTTTTACAAGTAAATTTTCTTGAGGCAGAAGAACTTCCAGATACTGAAAGAGGACAAGGAGGATTTGGTTCAACGAACTAAATCTTTTTTTCTTGCTTTTTTTTTAATAATGTAGTATAATATTAAGGATTTTTAAGGGGGAAATTATATGGAAAATTTTAATAATCAACAATTAGACTATATATGTTATTCTTGCTACATGAAATATCATCAAAAGAAAAATGTCTTAAAATATTACATTCTAGGATTAAAACTAACAGAAACACGTTTTTTTGATCATGTAAAAAGCTATATTTTTAACAATAAAATGAAACCAGAATATGCTAAAATATTTGATCATTTAATTTTGTTAGATTCAGATGAGGAAATCAATAGTTATTTAGAATCAACAAAAAAATCTTTTAAATATTTAAAAGACAACATTCTATCATACTTTTTATACTATAGGCCAGAACTATACTATTTTAAAGAAGAAGAGATTAGCAAATTAACAAAAAAAATTGAAAACTATGGTATATATCTATACAAAAAAGATAGACCTAAAACAAGTATAAATGGTATCTCACAAACCGCAAAAGAAATTGTATTAGAATTTATAAATTCTAAATACTCTATTTTTCGCTTTTGCTTCAATAAAGGAATTTCCAAACAGATCTTTTTACGTTATTTAAATATAGTAAAAAAAGAAGATGAAGATTTATATGAAGAATACACATATATATTAGCTCAAAAAGAAGCAAGAAAAGATGAAGAATTACAACAAGATATTTATAGTATTATAGAATTTATAGATAATAACGATGGAAAAATAGATTTATTTGATTTATCTAAACTAAGTGTATATGATATTTCTGAAATTGTAAAAAAAGCTGATCAAATTTTAGATCCAATTAATGCTAAAAAATTTAGAATGTTAGTAAATCCTTTAAGAAATATAAGAACTCTTCCAATACATCAAATAAATGCTTTACTACAAACATCATTTAAATTAAATATCAACTCAGAAATAATTGAAGTAATGAATGATGATAAACAAGAGATAATTGAAAATTTAAAGACATGTGGTGTTCCTGTTAGTAATGAAACATTTCAAGAAGCATGTAAAAGATTTTATAGTCAAAGAAAGATAAAATAAAGAAACGATTCACATCGTTTCTATTTTTTTGTATCAATTAATTCAGCTTCAATCACTTTTTCTTTTGGTTCTGATTGTGTTTTTATAACAGTTACACTTCGCTTATTAAAAATATAACCAACTATTTCCAAAATAGAATAAATCATAAGAACAATTCCAATTGCCTTAAAAGCAAGATTCACTTCAAGAATTGTATAAAGTCCACCACCAATTAATATAAGTGATAAAAATAGCATAATCCAAAACTTACTTGTTTTTTTATCAAGATATAAAGAATTTATCAATCTATTAATTCCTGATATAAGAATCCATCCCCCTATTACTAATCGAATAAAAGCTTCAACCACTCCAGCTAAAAAAATACAAACTACTCCAAGAACAATTAAAACTATTCCAACAATCATTTCAGTTGATGAAATACTATTATCCTTTTTTATATCTAAATAGTTTTTTACACATTTAAATACTCCAATTAGAATTAATAATCCCCCAATAATATATGTTGTAAAAATTACAACAGCACTTGGGTTAGTATACATAACAGCCCCAAGTATTAAAAACAAAACCGAACTAATTAATGAAACTACACTTGTATAATCTTTAATATTTATTTTCATATAACCTCACTCTAAATAAATTATACAATAAGTATATCCCAATACGCAAACTTTTTTTAAATTTTGTTTTATTTATTTAAAAAATATGATATTCTAGATAAGAAAAGAGGAAAAATATGAATATAGGCATTATAGGATCTGGTGCATATGCAATTGCTTTAGCATCACTAATAGAAAAAAAGAATTTAAATATAATGATGTGGACACCAATAGAAGAAGAATATCACGAATTAACAAAAAATCATACTAATTTGAAAACTATAAATTATGAATTAGATCACAAAATTAAATTCACAAACAGCTTACAACAACTATCAAATGAAAGCAATGTTTTAATTCTAGTAGTACCTGCAAAATTTGTAAAAAGTACAATCGAAGAATTAAAACCATATTATAAAGATCAAGAAATACTAATTGCAACAAAAGGAATGGTCAACAATCCTATTGATTTTATAAATAACTATATAAAAAAGACTTTACAAACATCAAAAATTTGCTGTATTAGTGGTCCATCATTTGCAAGTGATGTAATAGAAAAGTTTCCAATTGGTCTTACTTTAGCATCAATTAATAAAACAAGCTTAGATTATTTTAAAAATTTATTTTCAAATATTTCATTTTTAAGCCTTGAAACAACTACAGATATTATAGGAGTAGAATTATGTGGAATATTAAAAAATATCATGGCAATTGGATCTGGTATTTTAAATGGTATGAATATTAATTCTTCATCAACTGTTAAATTTTTAATTGATGTAAGTAAAGAAATTCAAAATATTATAAAAGAACTTGGTGGAGATGAAAAAACTTTTTATACCTATGCAGGACTTGGAGATTACATTTTAACCACAAATAACAATAAATCAAGAAACTTTATGTTTGGAAAATTAATTGGAAGTAATCAAGATTATAATTCATATTTGAAAAATAATACTGTTGAAGGTGTTGAAAATTTAAATATTATATATTCTTTTTTAAAAAATAATAAAATAGAATCTAAAATAATCGACATTTTATATGAAATTGTCTATTTAAGTAAAGAAAATACAATGATCCTTAAATTTTTAGAAAGCAAAGAATAGATATATCAACTATTCTTTTTTATTCGACTTTTTATACAACATTTATTTCAATCTTTAATTTTTTTTTACAAACAAAAAAAGCAAGAATTAATCTTACTTTTAAAACACTTTAGTAATTTTCTTTTTTTATTTCAAAATAGCTTTGAGGATGAGCACATACAGGACAAACTAAAGGAGCATCTTTTCCAATTACAATATGACCGCAATTTCGACATTGCCAAATAGTATCTCCATCACGGGAAAATACCAATCCATTTTCCATATTACTAATTAATTTTCTGTAACGTTCTTCATGCATTTTCTCAACTTCAGCAACACCTCTAAATTTCTTAGCTATAGCTGTAAATCCTTCTTCTTCTGCAACTCTTGCAAATTCATCATACATATCAGTCCATTCATAATTTTCACCATCAGCTGCATCTTTTAAATTATCTAAAGTTTCTGGGATACTTCCACCATGAAGTTCTTTAAACCATAGTTTAGCATGTTCTTTTTCTTGATTAGCAGTTTCTTCAAATATTGCTGCAATTTGCTCATATCCATCTTTTTTTGCTTTACTTGCATAATAAGTATATTTATTTCTAGCTTGTGATTCACCAGAAAATGCAGCAAGTAAATTTTCATAAGTTTTACTTCCTCTTAATTCCATAATTACCTCCTTAAATTAATCATATTTAGTATAGCAAATAATTAAAAAAAAACAAAGTAATTTTAAAGATTTATATAACTATTTATTTATAAATTCATATAATACCTTGATTGGAGGAAATTTGATATATGAAAAAAACAAAAATTACAATTATTGCTTTTATTATAATAGTTGTCCTTGCTTTAAGTGCTTTATTAAAAAATACTAATCAAAATAATAATTTAGAAAAAGTAAAAGTTGCTGAAGTTGCACATAGTATTTTTTATGCTCCCCAATACGTTGCACTTCATAATAATTATTTTAAAGATTTAGGTCTTGATGTTGAAATATTACTTACAGCAGGTGCAGATAAAGTTACAGCGGCTGTACTATCGGGGGATGTTGAAATAGGTTTTTCAGGATCTGAAGCAACCATTTATGTATATAATCAAGGAGAAAAGAATTATTTAAAAACATTTGCTCAACTTACTCAAAAAGATGGAAGTTTTATTGTTGCAAGAAAAGATATAAAAGACTTTAAACTTACTGATTTAAAAGGAAAATACTATATTGCTGGCCGTCAAGGTGGAATGCCTGAAATGACCTTAGAATATATATTAACTAAAAATGGAATTAACCCAAAAACTGATGTAACACTCGATACAAGCGTAGCCTTCTCTGCTATGCAAGGAGCATTTATCTCTGGAACTGGTGACTTTGTATCTTTATTTGAACCAAGTGCAACTTTAGTTGAACAAGAAGGATTTGGCTATATTGTTGCAAGTCTTGGTGAACTTGGTGGAATTGTTCCATATACAGCATATAATGCTAGAATATCTTATATAGAAAAAAATCCTAAAATAATAGAAAACTTTACTAAAGCAATACAAAAAGGACTTGATTATGTAAATAATCATACATCAAAAGAAATTGCCGAAATAATTAAAGATGAATTTCCAGATACTAGTATTTCTGATTTAGCAACTGTTATAGAACGATACAAATCTGTTGATACATGGCCTAAAACAACAGAATTTACTGAAGAATCATTTGATCATTTACAAGATATTATGATTAACGCAAATGAATTAAAAGAAAAAGTTAACTATGAAAATTTAGTTTATACAAAATAATAAAATTTATGTTATAATCCTAATTAGGAGAATATATTAATGGAAAAATATTGTTCTAATTGTGGTTATGAATTAAAAGAAGATGCAGATAAATGTTTAAATTGTGGTAAAATTATAAGTAATTTTAACGATAATCCAAGCATCAAAAAAGACTTTTTAAATAATAAATCTAAATTTGAAATCACTAATTTTTTTTCAATTGGTTTTGCTATATTACTATTTTTATTTACAATATACTTAGTTTTTACAAGATATATACATAATGATGATCCAGAATGTCTTGTATGTGGTTTATCTATTTTACTTAATTTTTTAATAGTACCCGCTTTTATTATATTTTTTATAATATCTATAATATGTCTTATAATACGAAAAAATAAACCATCCATTAATTTCATTAATTTTAGTTATAATTTCATTTATATTATATCAATTTATATATTATTCACTATATAATTTGTTTTAATAATAAAAACTCGTTGGTAATTTATACTAATGAGTTTTATTTTATATAAAAATAATCACTTTTAAAAACAAATTTTCATAAAATATTTATACAAACAATTTACATTCGTTTTACATAAACTTTACAAATATATCAAAATATTATTTACATATACAAAAATACTGTTTTGAATTAAAACAGTATTTTATTAACTAATAATTTTTATACTAATGAACAAAATAAGACTAACCGTTTTAAAATATTATAATCAATTTTTTTTAAGTCATATTTATATTCATCATTAATAAC
>CAMVCF010000024.1:0-13008 GCA_947165945.1 uncultured Clostridia bacterium
TCTTCCTGTTATATCATCAAGTAATCCAAATGTATAAAATGAACTATAACTACTTGATTTGGAATTTAATAATTCCATTGATATTTCTATAATATCATTTATTTTTAATTCTCTATCTAAACCAATGAATTCTAAATTCAATCGATATTCCAATCCCCTATCATCTATTAATTTATAAATTGTATTATCTATACCTTTTATTACTAATTTGATCATATTCATCCTCTTTCAATACTCTATCAATATATTTTTCAGTTAATGAACTAACTAAACTGTCTTTTTTATCTATTAATTTTTTCTTTTCTTCTTGTAATAATAAATTTTTAATATATGGATTATTTATATACTTTAGTCCTCCAAATGAAGTAGGCATTTTAAGAACTTTTAAAGTTTTGTTAGAACTCATAAAATGCTGACCTACTTCTTCAACATTTGACAAGTCAAGTTCTTCAAGATTATTATTAAAAAACAAAAATCTATTTCCTATTCTTTTTACATTTTTTACATTTATTTTTTTTAAAATACTATTATTATGTAAAAATTTATCTCCTATTATTTCTACATCTGGCAAATACAACTCTTCCATTACTCGATTATTACAAAAAACACAATCTCCAATTATCTTTACTTTTGGTGCACTAAATGTTTTTAATCCCTTATTGGCTTGTAAAAATCCATCTCCTATTATTTCTAACTCTGGCAAATCTAAAAATTCTATTGCTTCATTTAATTGTAATATATTAAATCCTATTTTTCTTAACTTTTTAATATTTATTTTTTTTAGAATACTATTATATTGTAAAAAACAAATTCCTATTTCTTCGACTTCGGGCAAATACAACTCTTCCATATTTTGATTATAGGTAAGAGCATTATTTCCAATTATCTTTACTTTACTTGCATTTAATGTTTTTAAAGACTTATTCCATAATAAAAATCCATTTCCTATTTCTTCGACTTCGGGTAAATCTAATTGTTCAAGTGCGTCGTTATAACGCAAAAATTCATTTCCTATTAATTTTACATTTTTAATATCAATATTTTTTATGTTTTTACAATGTACCATAAAATCATTATCTATTTTTTCAAGATTAGAATTTTTATATCCTATTATTGAGTTATGCTTATCAATAGTAATAATTACATCTTCACATTCAAGTTGACATACAATAATGTTTTTGCAATCTCCATTTTTAACCACTTTTATATTTTGAATATTATCAAAATAATTTATAAAAGAATCACAACCCCAATCATCATATAAGTATATTTGCTTATTAACTAAATCAACTATAAAATTATCTATTATCAAATATTTTTCTGAATCATATTTAGTTATATCTCCATGAGAAATAATTACATTATTTTCACAGTAATAAATACCATTTTCTTCTACATTATATCGATAATATTTTCCATCAGGTCCAACTGTATAATGAGGTAAATCTATTTCATTTTTATTAGATTTGTTTAATTCTAATCCTCTTTCTGCAAGTAGTTTTTTAAAACTTTCTTCAAGTCCAGGAGCAACTTTATTCAAATCACATCCATATGTTCCATTAGGATCCCTTACTGTATGATTATATCTACTTATGATATCTGGAACACATATTCCAGTTTTTGGAAATTGAATACTTAAAACAGAAGTGCTATATTCATCTTCTCTTTTAGGATTATCAAAATTTTCTCTTTTTATATCTAAAGCATTTTTCTTAACAGCAAAAAATACATAACATCTTGTTAATCTTCCGCCATTATAAATAGTGCAAATTATTTCATCTTCTTTATACCATTTTTTAAAAGACTGAATTTCTTCTTCATTTTTACATTCAAATAACTCGTATCCTGCTTTATCTAATAATTCATATGGACTTTCAAATATTTCTTTAACTTCTTCTAAATTTGTTTGTTTTATTTTATCATATTCGCTATAAATAAAATTTTTAAATTCAATTATTAAATCATTATCAATAATATCTTGATACAAACTTTTAGTAGGTGAAAAAGTATTTTTTATTATATTAAATAAAACTCCAGGTTCACTTAATATTTTAGAAAAATTATCTCTACACAAATGAGAAAAGTTTTCTCCATATAATTTTTTTATTTCTTTTAAATCATCTATCATAAATTATCCTTTCTATTTTTATTATATAATATCTATAACTTTCTTTCAAATATATTTTACATCCTTTTTTGTATATATTTATTATAATTACTAAATTATATGTTAAAATATAATAAAAAAAGGAAGTGATTTATGTGGGAATAACTGAAGTTAAACAATCAAAAAATAAAGATAACATAGAATATATAAATCCAGTTCAATTAAAAGACAAAAAACAGGTTTATTCCCAAGCTCACTTTGTAAGAATTAAAACTGGTGAAAATGATTATAAACTTACTTTAAAAATAGGAAGATATAAAAAAGCTGAATTTTTAGGTATAAATATTAAAACTGAAAATCCAGAAATAGAAATTCCTAAAAGCGAATTAACCTTAGATAATGAAGAATTAAATAGTTTAGTGGACTATATTAATAACAATTATTATCCATTATCAAAAAATGAGAACAAATATTTATCACTAGATGATGATGCATTGTCATCGCTAATAAAGGAAAATCCAAAAAGTATTTCTAAATTAATTACTGTGGCTATTGAAAATGACTTAGATATGTCTGATATTAATAAATTAATAGAAATATCAGATAGAAAAAAGGCATTGAAAGAATTTTGGGAAAATTATAAAAATGATGTTAATGAAAGTATATGGCAAAATTGGTTTGAAAAAAATAATTGGGTATTAGGAACAGATTTTGTCAGAATTTCTGATGATAGGAGAATTGATGTTAAAAATATATCTGACTTTATTGCTGAAAATCTTGATGGTTTCATTGATGTTATAGAAATAAAAAAAGCTGGGAAATCTAAAAAGTTTTTTGAAGCACATGAAGATCACGAAAATTTAATACCTTCACTCAATCTTACAAAAGCAATTACACAATTACTTAATTATATTTCAACTCTTGAAAAAAAAGCAAATGATATAGATACAACAAACAGATTAGGTAGGATATTAAAACCACGAGGCATATTAATTTATGGAAATTCACAAAATTGGACTGAAAAAGAGTATCAAGCATATAGATTATTAAATTCTTCATTAACAAATATAACGATTTATACTTATGATATGGTATATAAAAGAGCAAGAAAAATGAATGAATATTTAACTAATGAAAAAAAATGACAAAAATAATTAATTTTATGTTAAACTATTATTAGTGATTGATATTTATATATCAATTCGTGTAAAAGAGGAAAAGTTGTAGATACCTACGACATCAGCTCCAAATAAAAAATCACTTGTACTTATTAGGTACAAGTTTTTTTATTTGGATCTGATGAATCGAACCTACTATTTATAATATTCTTATAATTCACAATATTTTCTCTTATAAAATTCCATCTTATAGAAACAATATATCTATCTTTAGCATTCTTTGATTGTCTATCTAAATTTCTTCTTTTCGGGCCAATCGTCATACAAGCTATATGAGGTGAAGTATATTCCAAACATCTTTTAGAAAGTATTAAATCATATAAATCATATTTCATAATCCAAACATAATCATCAACTGTTCCACATACTAATGCATCAATATCATAGTCTGAATTTAGTCCTCTTATAATAAATTAGAATAATATTCTTTTTTTGTATTAAAATATTTCACGTTAAAAAACGTAAAGCTTATATAACTAAGATTATTATACTTGAAGTTAATCTGTAATTTTTTCTATTTTCATAAAATCTGTATTCTTACCATTAATTGGAAGTCCTCCAGTAATAATAATTACATCTCCTATTTTATAATCCATTATTTCTTTATATTTTTTTATACATTCATCTATTATTTGATCTGATTCTTTATATTTTTTTACCAGAACAGGAATAATTCCATAATTAAGAGTTAAAGCAAAAAGTGTTTTTTTATTAGGACTTAATCCTAAAATTGGACTCATTGGTCTAAAATAACTAATCTTTTTAGCTGTATAACCACTCATAGTATTTGCTAAAATACAAGAGGCATTTAATAAAATTCCTGAATCAACAACAGAATAAGAAATTGTTGATGTAACATCTAATTTTCCATGTTTAAAAGTATTTTCTAAATTTTCTTTATAATCAAAATGGTGCTCGGCACTTTCTAATACATTGCTAACAACTTCTAGTGCTTGCAATGGATACTTTCCTATTTCCGTTTCATCAGTTAGAATTAATCCATCAGCTTTATCAAAAACGGCATTATAAATATCAGATACTTCTCCACGTGATGGAGTTTTTTCAGTAATCATACTTTTTAGAAAATCCGTTGATACAAGACCAATTTTTTGATAACTACTAGCAAGTTTTAATACTTCTTTTTGATAGAAAGGAAGATTCTCAACTCCAATATTTACTCCTAAATCACCTCTTGCAACTACTACTCCATCACTAACTTTTAAAATCTCTTCTAAGTTCAAAAAAGCTTCTTCTGTTTCTATTTTTGAAAGAATACTAATATGATCATTTTCATTTTCAATTAAAAAATCTACAACACTTAAAATATCTTGTTCATCTCTAACATAAGATAATGATATAAAATCAATATCTTTTTTTATTGCATATAAGATATTTTCTTTGTCTTTAGAACTTATAAATGGAAGTTTTAAATAAGATCCTGCTATATGCATTGTTTGATTACTTTTAATATATCCATCATCTACAACTTGACACAAAAAATTATCAGAATTTATATCAATTACTTTTAATTTAACATCTCCATATCCTATACTAATAATATCTCCTATATTAACAAGTTCTGTTAAACTATCTAAATTAGTTGAAAGTTGGGTATTATTGCAAACTACATGATAATTATAAATTCTTATTTCTTTATTTAACGGTAAAAATACTTTATCTTCTATTAGTTTATCAATTCTTATACTAGGTCCATCTAAATCTAACATAATTCCAATAACTTTATTTAGTTTTTTAGAAATATTTCTAATCTTATCTATATATAAATCACTTTCTTCTTTAGATACATAACTTAAATTAATCCTAAAAACATCTACTCCTAAATGAATCATTTCTTCAATTAAACTTATGTTTTTTTCTCCTAGACTAGCAACTACTTTTGTTTTTTTCATAAACTTTATTCCATCCTTTCTATTTTAGAAACTATTACTTGATAGTTTCCATTCCTTTTTTCTATTTTACCAAATATTTTTAATATGTAACCTCGTCTTATCTCAAAATATTCTTGATAAGTACTAGGAAATACTGTAAAATCTACTACTCTTTCTTCATCAGATCCTTTAAAAAATAACATTTTTTCTCCTTTTTTAGTTGTTATTTCATGAATTGATTCTACTAATACAATCATATTTTGACTAGTATTAAAATATTTTTCCAGATCTTTTAAATCTATTATATTATTTTCTAATACTTTAAAATTTAGACTAGGATGATTTGATAAATAAAATCCATATAACTCTTTTTCCATATTAATAAGTTCTATATTAGAATATTCATCTACTTTAATAATTTCTGGCTTTAATACAAATACCATATCCAAGTCACGACATAAACTAGAATAGTTCATTAAACTATCTAAATTTTCTATTAATGTTTTTCTGTTATAACCAAATTCATCTAATGATCCTATTTTTATTAACATTTCAAAATTTGTTTTTGTTAAACTATTTAATTTACTAAATACATCGTAAATATCAATAAAATTATCTCTTACTTCAATTATTTTACTACAAACAACTTTACTAATTCCTTTTACTAAATTAAAAGGAGCAATTATATTATTATCTTTAATAATATAAGAATCAGTACTATATCTAATATTTGGTTTTAATACATTAAGTTGATATTTTTTCATTTCATATAAATATTCTACAGTTTTATTTGTATCTGAAATTACACTATTTAAAAGACTAACATAAAAGTACTTTTTAAAATGAACTTTTAAATAAGCCATTTTATAAGAAACAACTGTATAAGCAATACTATGACTTTTATTAAATCCATATGATGCAAATTTTTCAATCAAATTATAAATTCTTTCAGCTAATTCTTTAGAATAACCATTTTTAAGAGAACCATTTATAAATTTATCTCTTTCTAATTCCATAACTTCTTTTTTCTTTTTAGACATAGCACGTCTTAAAATATCAGCATCTCCTAAACTATACCCTGCAATAATAGATGCTATTTGCATAATTTGTTCTTGATAAATAATAATTCCATAAGTAGGTTTTAGAATACTTTCTAAAGAAGATGTAAAGTAATCAACTTTTTCAAGACCCATACGTCTTTTAATAAATGATGGAATACTTGCTGCAGGACCAGGTCTATAAAGAGCTATAGCATTACTTAAATCAATAAAATCATTGGGTTTTAATTCTCTTAAAAATTTTTTCATTCCTTCTGATTCAAATTGAAAAATACCGTTTGTATCTCCTTCTTTAAATAAATTAATTGTCTCTTCATCATCAAGTGGAATATTTCTAAAATCTATTTTAATATTTTCATGTTTTAATACATCTTCTTCTATTTCCATAATAGTTGTTAAATTTTTTATTCCTAAAAAATCCATTTTTAATAAGCCAAGTTTTTCTAAATAAATTGCTTCATACCCTGATATATATTCTTTAGTTGAAGAATCAATTATTAAAGGAACAATTTCATCTAATGGAGTATTACTTATAATAATACCTGCTGCATGAACTGATGTATGTCTTTTTATTCCTTCTACTTTAATTGCAACTTCCATCAATTTTTTTATTTTTATATCTTTCTCTATTAAATTTTTTAGTCTTGAATCTGACTTTATTAATTCTTTTAATTTTTCTTTTCGATTGCCTATAATTTTAGTTATATTATCAATATCAGTTAAAGATACATTCATAACTCTTCCAATATCACGAATACAAAGTTTAGCACCCATTGTACCAAATGTAATAATATTTGCAACATGTTTTTTCCCATATTTTTCATTTACATAAGAAATAACTTTATCACGATATATATCAGGAAAATCTGTATCAATATCTGGCATAGTAACTCGAGAAGGATTTAAAAATCTTTCAAACAATAAATCATATTTAATAGGATCAATATCAGTTATTCCTAAAGTATAACTAACAAGTGATCCAGCTGCTGATCCTCTTCCTGGTCCAACCAAAATGCCTTCACTTTTAGCATACTTGATAAAATCATAAACAACTAAAAAATAATTAGAAAAACCCATAGTATGTATTACATCAAGTTCATGTTTTAATCTTTCTTTATAAATATGAGGAATATTTCCACCAAGTCTTTTATCAAGGCCTTTTAAAGAAAGATTAGTTAAATAACTATTTTCATCAATTTGTTTGTCAAAAACACCTAAATTTAAAGGAAAACTTGGTAATTCTAAATGACACATATTAGCAAGTTTAAATGTATTTTCAAGAGCTTTTTTTAATATATCTATATCTTTATAATAACAATTTCTTTTTTCAGTATAGTCACTTGTAATAGTTTTGTTATCTCTTAATAATTCTAAATATTTAAGAGTTTCATAATCATTTTCATTTTTATACAATAATTCTTTTAAATAAATAACATTGTCTAATTCTTTATTATCACTATTTAAAGGATAGAATACATCTTCATAAATATTTTCTATTTCACTTAAGGGAATACAAATTAAATTATTTTTATATAAATCATAATCTTCTTTAGTTAATTCTTTTTCACTTTGTAAACTAACTAGCTTTAATAAATTTTTATATCCATCATAATTTTTAGCAAATAAAAGTCTTGTTTTAAAATCAACACCAACAAGCGGATTTAAATTATTTTCTTGACACTTTAATATAAATTCCATTACACCAAACATATTTGAATCACAAATAGCAATTGATTGTAAATTATTGTTTTTAGCAAGTTCTATTAAATCATCTACTGTAAGTAAACTTGATAAAAATGTATAAGTTGTTTTATTTAAAAGTGGTATATACATAAAACCTCCTTTCTTGAGCTTTTTTTCTAATATTATTATAACCTATCTAAAAGTTTTTGTATATTTATTTTTAAAAATAGATTATAATTAAAAGTGGTGATATGATGAAATTTTTAATAGGAATAATTATTTTAATTGGATTTTTAATATTTGCATATTTTTATGTTGTCTTTAAATTGAAAAAGATAACTAAAGAATATTTTAATACAACAGATTTAAAAAAAGCTTTAGAACTATCTAAGATAAATGATGAGGATACTCCTAAATCACTTGGAAGCTTAGATAGTATATATTTAAGTAAATTTCAAAAAGATTTTCCTGATATGAATTTAAATGAATTAAAAAGACTTTCAGAAAGCTTTATATTAGAAATATTTGATTCAATTGAAAATAAAAATATTGATAAACTTCATAATAAAAATGAAAAAATAATGGCATTTATTAACTCTAAAATTGATGATTATAAAAATATAAAAGTTAAGTTTACAAAATTAAAAATTCATAATACTGTTTTAAATAAATATGAAGTTCATGAAGGATTTGCTTCTTTATATCTTGCAACTGCTTTTGAATATTATGAAAATAACAAAAAAATTCAAAATAGAATGAAATTTGAGTATATCTATATAATTGATCCAAAAAAAGTTAAAGAAAATTTAAAAGTATTAGGTCTTAATTGTCCAAATTGTGGTGCACCTATTACTTCTTTAGAACATAAAAAATGTTCTTATTGTAATTCAGGAATAATTGATTTTATTAAAAAAAGTTTTGTTTTAAATGATATAATTGAATATTAAAAGAAGAATCTATTTTGATTCCTCTATATTTTTCTTTGTTTTATATTTATCAATATAAGTAGAAATTGCTGTTTCAACTTCTTTTAAAGATCCTTTAGCAAGATTTGAAATAGCGATTTTTTCTTTAGCTGTATCAATTAGTATTCTTCCAAAAAATATTCCTGAATGAACTTTTAAGTCATTAAATAAATCTGGTGTTACTGATGTCATAAAATATCCAACAACTACTCTTTTGGTTGCTATTAAAATTCTTTGATTTGTAAGTGCAACAACACAACTTGAAAAAATTTCTCGACTATCTCCGCCTTTTTGACCACAAAAGACATAATATATTTTCTCATCAGGATTTAAATGATCATTTACTACCTTACTATGTTGTTTAATACGAAAAGCAATTGTTCCAAAATAATTTTTCTTAAAGCGACGTGCTAACTTATATACTTTATTATTCATTTATAAATCCGTTTCTTATAAACAAATCCTTTAGGCTATCTCTTTCTACATAATTAAATATTCCATCAACTATTTCGCCATTTCCAACAATTATCGTATTTGGAGTTCCCCATCCGTCAGCATATTTTTCTGAAGAATTCATAAATTTCTGTCCTTCTTCAGTAGGTCCATTTATAGATGAATCCCAAAAAGGATCTGTATTTAAATAAAATATTTTTAAATTATATTCACTTCCTAATCTCTTTATAATAGGAGATTCTTTTTGACACCAAGAACAACCTGGTCTTGCAACATATATAATAGAATTAGTAGAGTCTTGCATTTTCTCTAAATATTCATCAATATTAATATTTATAAATTCAAATACTTTTGTTTCAGAAGCATTATTTTTAGATACTAGAAATGCTAGTCCTAAAACAGCAACAACAGCTAAAACTACTCCTACTCCTTTTAAAATATTTTTCTTGTTAAAAGTAATGGTTACTTCATCATTTTTTAAATTTTTATTTTCTTTTTTCATAAATTTTCCTTCCTTCTAAGAAAATTATAACATGAGATTTAATAAAATTCAATTTTTTGACGGAAAATAACACTTTATTTTATTATTAGAACAAAATTCTTCTATTTCTTTTTTTAAATTTATAAAATAGGTATTTTTATTAAATAAATAAATATTAGCATATTCATAATATAAATTAGGATAGTTATCTTTTATATATTTAAGTACTTTTCTTTTATAATTATTACTAAGTTTTAAAAATTCAAAATGATATTCATTAACATATGATCTTGTTTCATTTATTATTTCTTTATAATTTGTTAAAAAAGGCATTATTGGAGAAATATTTAAAATTGTATAAATGCCTTCTTCATATAATTTTTTTAAAGTAATAAGTCTACTTTTTACATTACTATATTTTTCTAAATCCATTCTTAACTTATCATTTAGGGTATTTAAGGAAATAATTACTTTAACATCTTTAAATCTTTTTAAAAGATCAAGATCTCTTAAAATTAACTTATTTTTAGTTTCAATAAATAAATGAAAATCAAAATTTAACAATTCTTCTAATATTTTTCTAGTTATTTTATATTTTTTTTCGTAAATATTGTAACAATCGGTTGATGACGATATAAGATAAGTTTTATTATGAATACTTTGTTTTTTTAATTTATAATTTGTTTTTTTAATATCTAAAAATGTTCCCCATTCTTCAGTATGACCATATAAGTTATTCAAAGATGATGCATAGCAATATATACAACCATTTGGACATCCTATATAAGGATTTATTACAAAATCAATTCCTTTTACTTTAGATTTTGCTATATAACGATTAACTTCAATTTCTTTTATATTCATAAATTGCCCCTCTATATGATTATATCATGGTATAATTAAAGAAAAAAGATGAAAAAATCATCTTAAAAATCTGTTGTACGATTTGGAATTAGTAGAGTTTGACCAATAGAAAGTAATGTTGAAGTCATATTATTTAAATTCATGATCTCAGATACTGTTACTCTAAAATTATTAGCTATAGAATAAAGTGTATCTCCTCGTTTTACTGTATAAGTTGTATTTTCTGTTTGAATTTCTTCAACAGGTATTTGTAATATTTGACTTATAGTTAAAGTATCACTGGTAAGGTTATTATAATTTCTAATTGCATCGACTGATGTGTTAAATTTTCTTGCAATAGAATATAGTGTATCTCCTCTTACAACTTCATAGACAATAAAGTCTGTTTCTCCTATAATAGTTCCTTCTGGAATATATAATTCTTGTCCAATACTTAAATCATTATTTGTTAAGTTATTTAACTGTTTTATGGCATCAATTGTTGTTCCATAGCTACTTGCAATACTATATAATGTGTCTCCTCTTTTTACTGTATATAATATATTACTAGGGCCAATACGTGGTATTCTTAATACTTGATTAATTGAAAGAATGGTTGTTGGTAAGTTATTATAGGATATTAGATCATTTACTGATATGTTAAAACGATTAGCAATTGAATATAAGGTATCTCCACTTTGAACAATATACTCTTCTGTATCAGGAATTTCTGGTACTTCAAAACTTGGTACTCTTAAAGTTTGACCTATTGTTAAAATATTACTTGTTAAACCATTTAAGTTTTTTAATTCATCAACTGAAATGTTATATTGTCTTGCAATTGAATATAAAGTATCTCCTCTTTTTACTGTATAAAGTCCTTCTGTATCAGGAACCATTTCTCCAGGAGGAGTATAATTAATTCCTATGTAGTTTGAAACTGCTTCTACTACTCCTTCGGCATAATCAAGTAAGTTGTTTTGTAATTTTCTTTGATCACGCGGATTATCAATAAAGCCATATTCAATTAGCAAGGCTGTTGTATTTGGAGTTTCTCGCATTATGTAGTAATAGTCTTTAGTTGGATCTTCAGGAAGTACTCTTTGATAGTATTTTCTCTTAATTTGACCACGTTCTCCTATTTCATTAAGAATCATTGAAGGAAGAGTTGATGAAGAACGAAGAGGATAAACTACTTCGGCACCTTCGCCACCTGCCGATAGTCAATGTGTAACGTTTTTAATTTTAATAATTGTTCAATCCATATTTAAATAATAAATTACCTAATTCTGTGATTCGATAATCATTTTCATTATAATAGAATCCAATACTTCCATTTGAAGCTCTCAACGTACTTTCTATATCTTCAACAAGGTTTTGAACTTTAAGTCTTCTAAAACTAATTCTATCTTTTATGTCATTCATTGTTAATGCTTGTTTATTATAAATGTTTTCAAGTTCCTTCAAATCTTCTAAAAATATATTATCAACAATTATTGATAACTCTTGAAATTGTTTCCAATTTATTTTTTTATCAATATAATTAAAATATAAGTTTGCTAAAATAACATTTTTATTAGTATCTATATATCTATCAATTATTATTAGTGCATGTTCTAATTCTCTTAATATTTCTTTATCATTATTTTTTAATTTTTCTTTATATTCTTGATAATTTTTATTAGATATCCCATTATTATTTAATTGATTAATAAATATTAATGTCTTTTTAAGCAAATGCTTTTCTCTAATAGCAATGCTCGTTTTGGTAACTCCATAAAATATTTTAACTATTGGCAAATCCCTAAATAGTGATTCATCTAAAAGACTATCCAATCCTAGTTCAGATATATCAATAGCTGTATCTAAATTATAATCTACAATAGTTTTAGCGGTTGATTCAACAATACCATTTTGCATGTCACTTGATTCGTTCATTTGATATATCACCTGCTACTTCATTTCAATTTCTTTTTCATCTACATATTTGTAGTTTAGTGCATTATTACTAGTAACTACACTTTCACCAAGTTCATTTTCTAAATCTTTTCTTGCATTACCAGCAATTTTGCCACCACGTCTTGCTACTTCAATATTTTCATTTAAACCCTTGGGATTTTTCTTTTTAGCAATTTCTCTAGTTGCTATTTCTCCTAAATCTGCAAGTGCCACTTCAACATCAGACATATTATCTCGAAGTGACTCTTTCCTAAGTCCTTTAAATGATTTATATTGTTTTGCAGTCATGCCAGACCATTCTTTATAAATTTCATTTGTTAGAATTGCATATTCTTTGGATTCAGTTATTCCACCATCTTTCCATACATCAGTAAGTTGTTTTCTATCCTGAA
>CAMVCF010000025.1:0-12350 GCA_947165945.1 uncultured Clostridia bacterium
AGTGCAAGAACGATGATTTTGATAATATAATAATGTTGTTAAAAGCATGTATAGAGGAATAAAGATAAAAAAAACTTTATTCTTTTATTGTACATTAAAATGTGCATAACTAAAATTGACTGCAAAAGCACCTGATGTATCCTAATTACTCATATTATTGGATTTCAATAATAAAAGAATGCAGAAACATTATTTTACTCTATCATAATGTGACCACATTCTAACAACGAATATTTCTTTTTCCTTTTCATAAACTTTATAAACTAAACGATGTTGTAGACTTATTCTTCTAGACAATAATCCATCCAAATTTCCTTTTAGTTTTTCATATGTTGGTGGTGTTTGATATGGATTTTCACTTATCATATCTAAAAGATTAATGGTTTTATCTTCAAGTCCTGCTTGTTTGATTAATTTTTTATCTTTATCTGCTAATTTTGAAAAAACAATTTTGTATTCTACCATCTTTCACCTTTTTTATATACTGTGCATTTACTTCTGTCTTCTTTCAAAGCTTCCTTTACTGAATCAACATATCCAGGTATAGAATTTAAATATATAGTTTCTTCTATATCTCTCCAATCTGATCCAGATATTAAAACAGCATCATCACCTTTGCTATTTACAATATTTATAGGATTAAAGCCTTTATTAACATCTGATATTAGCTGAAATAAATTTTGTCTTGCATTTGTAATATTTACTATCTCCATTTATAATCACCTCACTTATCTACATTATAACGTACTTTCAAATGTACGTCAAGTGTTCTAATAATATTTTATACATTTAATTAAATAAAATGCACTCAATATAATTCCAGTTACTTATATTATTAGATTTTAAATATTAGAAATCACAAAAACACCAATTAAGGTGCTTTTATAGGATTCTTATTATTTTATTATAAATATTATGTTTTACTTTTACCGAAAATTATTTTCTATTATTTTTTTCTTTTGGAATTTCAAACCAAAATGTTGTACCTTTATTTTCTTCTGATATTATTCCAAATTGATAGTTATGAAGAAGAAAAATATTTTTAACAATTGAAAGTCCTATTCCTGTTCCAACTGTATTTCTTTTATATTTTTTTTCACTTTTATAGTATTTATCCCATACTTTATTTATTTCTTCTTTTTTTATACCTTTTCCTGTATCCTTGATCTCAACTCGAATATTTTTTTTGTTATTTAAAACATTAATATATACTTTTTGATCAGATCCTGTATAATTAATTGCATTTCCAATTAAATTGTAAATAACTTGCTCAAGTTTTTGTTTATCAGCATTTATAAAAAGTTGTTCATGGTAGTTAAAAATAAATTCATAGTTTTTCGTATAAGAAAATATTTTAAATCTATTTAATATAGTATTAATAAGTGCTATTAAATCAATTTTTTCTAGATTTAAAGTATCCATATTACTTTCTAATTTTGATAAACTTAAGATATCATTTACTAAAGTATTTAGTCTATCAACTTCTTCTATAATTATGTTCATATTGTTTTCATGCTTTTCTTTAGATATTTCTAAATCTCTTTCCATTTCAGCATAAGCTTTAATCATTGTAAGAGGAGTTTTTAAGTCATGAGAGACATTACTTAAGAGATCACGTCTTATTTCATCTGTTTTTTTAATTTCATTTTTAGCATAATCTAGACTTTCTCCAAGTTCTTTAATTTCTTCTATATCACTTTCAACATTAAAATTAACATTGTAGTTTCCATTAGATAACGATTTTGCTGATTTTGTTAATTTTGTAATTGGTCTACTTAAACTTCTTGATATAAAATATGCAATAATTGTTGCCATTATAATAACAATTATAGATACAAGTAAAAATTGATTTTTTAAAACATCAATTGTTGTGTCAATTGGTTCTAATGAAGTATTAATAAATAAATACTCACTATTATCTAGTTTTACTCCATAAAGAAGGGTTTTATTGTTAAATCTTGGATTAACAATTTTTAATTTAAAGGAATCACTATCACTTTGCATAAATTCTAATTTTTTAAGTAAAACTTGTTTATTATTATTAGTATCAATACATCCTTTATTATTTTGAATATTAGAATAAACTGTTTCATAATCTTCTGCTATTTCAACACAAAAATCAGTATTATAAGCAACATTTTCTAAAATACTATCTAAGCTATCTTTAAGATAATTATTCTTAATTAAATTTAAAGTACTTTTTAATTCTTTGGTTTTATAGTATTCATAGTAATTATTTAAAAGAAGAATTTGTAAAAGCCATAAGAAGAATAGAATAAGAAGCGAAAAGATACTTAAATATAAAAATATTTTTAAAATTAAACTTTTATTTTTCATAAATAAATTTGTATCCTATACTTCTAACAGTTACAATAGTATCTCGATATTTTCCAAGTTTATTTCTAAGAATTTTTATATGAGTATCAATTGTTCTATCATCACCAAAATAATCATATCCCCAAACTTTATTTAAGATTTGTTCTCTAGTAATTGCTGTATTAGGATTTTCAATAAAATATTTTAACAAGTCAAATTCTTTTGGAGTAATAGAAACTTCTTGATTATCAATAAAGACAACTCTTCCTTTAAAATCAACTTTAATTCCTAAATATTCAAACACATCTTTTTCTTCTTTTTGATATCTTTTAGAAATAGCTTTTATTCTTGCAATTAATTCTCTCGGAGAAAATGGCTTTGTTAAATAGTCATCAATTCCAATAGAAAAACCAAATAATTTATCATATTCTTCATTTCTAGCTGATAAAACAATTGTTGGAATATTATACTTTTCTTTCATTTTTTCAAAAAAAGTATATCCATCCATCTTAGGCATCATTATGTCAAGAACTATAATATCAATAGCATCTTTTTCTAAAACATTAAGTCCATCAATTCCATTTTCTGCCTCAAATACTTTGTATCCTTCATTTAAACAGTATTCTTTTACAACATCGCGAATTAATACTTCATCATCAATAATTAACACATTCATTTAAATCACCAAATTAATTATACCTTTAAATTATGTATTTTGTGTGAAAAATATTAATTAAATTAAAAAAAGAATTACTTTCAAATAAAATCTGTACAAAATATAAAAAATATGTTATACTTGTAAGAGAATAGGAGGGTATATGAATATTAGTTATTTATTAAGTGTACTTGATTTATATTTATTAAATGAGAAAGAAAAATCTTTAGTAATAAATATTTTAGATAAAGAAAATTTAGTCAAAATAGATTTTTCATATAATATTAATTCTCCTAATAAAACTTTTTTAAAAATTGATAAAAATATATTTTTTGAAAATATTAATTATTTTTTAAATAAAATACAATCTAATTTAGAAATAAAAGAAGAGGGTATTGATAATAAAATTTATAAAGTTATATTTGACAATAATAGACAAATAAGTTTTATAAACTTTACTCAAGAAGAATTAGAAATAATTAGAAAGAGTTTTAAAACAAATACTGAATTTAATTTTGATAAAATAAATTTAAAAAAAGATGATAATAGTTTTAATAATATATTAGAAAAAAATATTAAAACTCAAACAAAGTTTTCAATGGGATTTGGAACTTATATAACTATATTTTTAACAGCAATATGGTTTTTAGATATATTTATGATCGCTTTATGGATTTTTAAAGCAATGAGGTAAATTTAAAACAATTGTTCTTTTAGATATTGATAGAAAAGGACAATTGTTTTAAAATGGTATTAAGGAGGGTTTTTATGAAAACATTAAATCTTGCTCCAGCAGATACTTATACAGTATACAATAAAGGAATAATTACTGAAGAAAGAATAAAAGTTTTAACTAATTTATATCAACCTTTAATAGGATTTAGTGCTGTATCTTTATATTTAACTTTATTAAATGATTTAAATAAAGTAAATAAAATAAATAATTCATATACCCATCATCATTTAATGACTTCTATGCAATTAAATTTAGATAGTATTATGGATGCTCGTTATAAATTAGAAGGAATTGGACTTATGAAAACTTATGTTAAAGAAGGAGAAATAGATGAATATTTATATATTTTATATTCTCCAATTAGTGCATATGAATTTTTCAATCATCCAATTTTAAATGTTGTTTTATATAATAACATTGGTGCAATTGAATATGAAAAATTACAAAGTTACTATAAAGAAGATAAAATAAATACTAAAGATTTTGAAGATATTACAACTAGTTTTGAAAGTATTTTTACATCAAATACTAATACTAATTTATTATTTGATAATTCAGATATTGAAAATGATCAAATTAGAAAAATAGAAATTAAAAGTAATTTTGATCTTGATTTATTAATTCAAAGTATTCCAAAGCGGCTTGTAAATGAAAAATGTTTTAATGATGAAATTAAATCACTTATTTTAAATCTTGCATATATTTATAAAATTGATAATTTAAATATGCAAGGACTTGTTAGAAATAGTTTAAATGAACGAGGAATGATTGATAAAACGGAACTTAGAAAAAGTTGTCGAAATTATTATCAATTTGAAAATAATGGAAGACTTCCAACTTTAATTTATAATAGGCAACCAGAATATTTAAAAACACCTCTTGGAAATGATTCTAAATTATCTAAACTTATTTATTATTTTGAAAATACAACTCCTTATGATTTTTTAAAAAAAAGTTATGGAAAAGGAGAACCAACTAATAGAGATAAAAAATTAATTGAAGGCTTAATGTTAGAACAAAAACTTAATCCTGGTGTTGTAAATGTATTAATTGATTATGTATTAAAAGTAAATCATAAAAAACTAAATAAAGATTATATAGAAACAATTGTTGGTCAATGGAAAAGATTAAAAGTTGAAACTGTAATAGACGCTATGGAAGTATGTAAAAAGGAACATAAAAAGTTTAAGAAAAATGTCTTTAAGAAAGAAAGTATAGAAACTAAAAAACATGATTTAGAAGAACTTCCTTTATGGTTTGATAAAAAAATAGAAAAAAAAGAAGAAAACTTACAAGAATTAAATGATTTATTAAAAGAATTTGACTAAAACAATTTCTTTTTTTTTAAAATTATGTTATTATCTTAATATAGGATGGATCAATATGAAAAAAATAAAAACTTTATTATTAATAATTATTTGTATGTTTGTGTTTAATATAGAAGTTAGGGCAGAAATAATTGAATGTAAATATAAACGTATAGATGGGAATGGCGAAGAGCAGATAAAAACTATGAATATTGAATATGGAGATGGTAATTCGGATTGGATGAGATGTAGTTTTCAAGATGAAGCATCAAACAAAGGTAAAGTTTTTTATCCATTGCAACGTTTGGTTTTATATGATGATGAGAATAAAAAATTCACATTAGATAATCAACAATTAGGTTATAAAATAGATGGGGGTAATTATACTTATTCTTGTCCTCGTAAAATAACAATTTATGAAGGTACGGTAAATGTTTTGACTGATACTTATGATTCATTAGATGAGGAGCAGCAATTGGTATTATTTAGTAAAGAAGGATATTCTAAAGATGATGGCGTTGATACAGTGCTTTACCCAAACCTGGAAATAGATCTTGACATAGAGCTTAATAATCCTGTCGAATATGAATTTGCTGATAGTGAAACAATATCAGGAGGAATAGTTGAAGGCGAAGAGATTGAATGTGAATATAAAAAAAGACAAGATAGTAATACATATAATTTCAAGTTTGAAGCTGTTGGCGATAAAGGAAAATTTTATAGAAGTGATGAATGGATAGATATATATTCTAATGTTTCTTCAAACATATCAGATTGTCCCAAAGCATTACATTATGATGATGCTAGAAGAGAATATTATTTTACAGAACCTACATTGTGTGATGAAGATGACAAGTGCTATTTTCGAAGTTTAGATAGTGAATATTATTTAAATCAAACAACATATGCATATATTTTGTATAATGCTTCATCGAATGCAAAAATTAATGTCAAAGTGAGTAATGAAATCAATTCAGATGATAAATCTATAAAAATATATAAGGATAGTATTACAATAACAGATATCATTGTTAGTAATTTGGATAAATATTCAGAATCTTTTAAATCTGAATCAATTTCTGAAACTCCTAAGTATTTATATAAAGAAAAAGGTGGAGAGGATTACTTTTTTACAGATACAAAGCCAGATAATTATGATGAGTTATATATGGGACCTAGAGCTTTTGGTTTTACAGGAGTAGGAGAAGAGACTATTTATAAAACATGTCGGGAATTATTTGGAGATACATTCTTTGAGTTTTTGAATGAATATGTATTTAAAGTAATATGGATAGGAATACCAATTCTTCTTATTTTGTTTACAACATTCGATTTTGCTAAAGTAGTATTTATTGATGATAAAGATGGAATTAATAAAGCTTGGAAGAATTTCTTAAGACGTGCAATTGTTGCTGTATTAATTATTTTAACTCCAACTATTATTATTATATTATCAAATATTATTGGAGTTGAAAGTGTTGATAGTTGTGCTAAAACTTTAAGAAGTATGAGTAATCAAGTTGGAGAATAATTGACAAATTTAAAAAAAATGCTATAATAGTGTCAATCTTTGGAGGATTTTATGAAAAGAAAGACTATATTAGCATTTTTGTTTGTTTTATTATTCTCTTTTTCTTTAAATGTAAAAGCAGAAGAATCTGCAATTTGTTATTATAATTATACACCAGATGATAGTGATTTTGTATTTCAAAAGGGGGTTAGAAGTGAAAAAGGAACTATTGCTATTGTAATTGCTTATAATGAATCAAAAATTCCTACTCCTCAAATTGCAGCAAGAGTAGTTTTTCAAAGTGATGCAGATTTTAGTGATGGATATGAAAAAGAATTATTTGATTCTTCTATTAGTAATATGATAATAAAGGAAAATCCTATAAATACTGATCCAATCTATATGAAAAGATTTGGTGCTATAAATACTAGACAATTAAGAAATAATGATGGAAGTCTTACATGTCCTAAAATATATTTATTTAAAGAAAATCGTGATAATGGTCAAAAGCCTACATATACTTTGTCTTTATCCAGTGATGAGAGAAATAGTTATGGTAATACATATGATGAATATAAAGTAATAGAATATGATAGTAATTATTCAAGTATTTCAAATAATCCATTAAATGAAAATCCTGAAGTTTTGTCTTGTAACTATAATTATGTAAATTATTATACATCATATTTACTATCAGGATCAGGAAGTCTGGGCTTTTCTGTTTTAAGTGATGGTACAATATCTAATATTTTTGCATCAGGTATACTTGAAAATGATACTTTAGAGTATATTGGTGATCCGATAACGGATCTTAAGTGTCCTTCATATTTAAAATTTAATTCGAAAGTTATTTCTCGTACAACCGAAATTAGTGTTGGTAGTGAGAGCGAATATGATGCAGTTTGGAATGGAGAAGTAAGTAATGCCGAACAAAATGCAAATCCAAGTCAGTTAGTTATTGAATATTTAGGATATGGGGAATTAATTGATGCGAAAGTATCAATTGGAATTAGCGGAGCAAATTATATAATAACTTTAAAAAAAGGAACTGAAGAGAAAGCTATTTTAATTGAAAATATTAGTGATAGTGAGATAGCTGAACACTTTACTAGTGGAAATTATCCTAAGTATTTATATAAAGAAAAAAATGGTGAAAAATATTATTTAACAGATACCAAACCAAATAATTATGATGAGTTATATATGGGATATAGAGCTTTTGGTTTTACAGGAGTAGGAGAAGAAACAGTTTATAAAACATGTCGAGAATTATTTGGAGATACATTCTTTGAATTTTTAAATGAATATGTATTTAAAGTAATATGGATAGGAATTCCAATTCTTCTTATTATATATACAACATTCGATTTTGCTAAAGTAGTATTTGTTGATGATAAAGATGGAATTAATAAAGCTTGGAAGAATTTTTATAGACGTGCAATTGTTGCTGTTTTGATTATTTTAACTCCAACTATTATTATTATATTATCAAATATTATCGGAGTTGAGAGTGTTGATAGTTGTGCTAAAACTTTAAGAAGTATGACAGAGCAAATAGAAAATGATCAAATAGGAGAATAATTGACAAGTTAAAAATAAGTGTTATAATAAATATAAATATGTTGATTAGGACATGATTTATAAATGATGTTTTTTTAGAGAATTCGTGGTTGGTGCAAACGAATAAACAGTTTATAAATTACTACCTATGAATAGAACTCGAAAGAGATTTCCGGCGAGAGTCGTTATTTAAATTAAGAAAAAATAAGAATGGTACCGTCTATTTGACTTCTTTATACCATTCTTTTTTTATAGGAGGAATATATGATAAACATTAAAGAAGACGAAAAATTAAGTGTATTAAACCATAGTGGAGCTCATTTAATGGCTCAAGCTGTAAAACATTTGTATAAGGATGCTTTATTTTGGGTTGGGCCTGTTATTGAAGAAGGATTTTACTATGATATTGATCTTGGAGATATTAAATTAACAGAAGAAGATTTAGTTAAAATTGAAAAAGAAATGAAAAAAATTTCTAAAGATGGAAAAAGAATTATTAGACAAGAAATAACTAAAGAAGAAGCTTTAGAAAAATTTAAAAATGATCCATATAAAATTGATCTTATTAATAATATGGATAGTGATACAGTTATATCTTGTTATACTCAAGGAGATTTTACAGATTTATGCCGTGGACCACACGTTGAAAGTGTTAAAGAATTAAAATATTTTAAATTATTAAAAGTAAGTGGAGCTTATTATAAAGGAGATTCTAAAAATAAAATGTTACAAAGAATTTATGGTGTTGCATTTTATAATGAAGAAGATTTAAATAATTATTTAAAAGAGCTTGAAGAAGCAAAAGAACGTGATCATAGAAAAATCGGACGTGATATGGAATTATTTATGTCTGATGATTTAATTGGAAAAGGTCTTCCTATGTTTTTACCAAATGGATATATTATTTGGGAAGAGTTAGAAAAATATATTAAAGAAAAAGAAAGAAAACTAGGATATTTGCATGTTTTAACTCCTTGTATTGGAACAGTTGATTTATATAAAACATCAGGTCATTGGGATCATTATAAAGAAAATATGTTCCCAGCTATGGAAATGGAAGGAGAGTCATTTGTTCTTCGTCCAATGAATTGTCCTCATCACATGATGATATATGCTAATAAACTTCATTCTTACAAAGATTTACCAATTAGAATAGGTGAAATTGCTCATGATTTTCGATTTGAAGCAAGTGGTGCAGTAAAAGGAATTGAAAGAGGTAGACATTTCTGTCAAAATGATGCTCATTTATTTGTAACTAGTGAGCAAATTAAAGAAGAATTTAAAAGCGTTGTTGATTTAATTTTTGATGTTTATAAAGACTTTAATATAACAAATTATAGATGTGTACTATCTTTAAGAGATCCAAGTGATAAAGTAAAATATCATCCAGATGACGAGATGTGGGATAAGGCTGAAAATGCTTTAAGAGAAGTAATGAATGAGCTTAAAATAGAATATACTGAAGAAATAGGTGAAGCTGCATTTTATGGACCAAAACTTGATGTAAATGTGCGACCAGCTGTTGGAAATGAATATACTCTATCAACTTGTCAACTTGATTTTTGCTTACCTGCTAAATTTAATTTAAAATACATTGATAGTGATGGAGAAAAGAAGACACCAGTTGTTCTTCATAGAGCAATTTTAGGATCTCTTGATAGATTTATGGCTTATATTCTAGAAGAGACAAAGGGAGTGCTACCTTTATGGCTTGCTCCAACTCAAATTACAATTATTCCAGTTAATAATGAAATTCATTTAGAATATGCTAAAAGTATTAAAGAATTATTAGAAAGTGAAAATATCCGTGTTAACTTGGATCTTCGAAATGAAAAAATGAGTTATAAAATGCGTGAAAGTCAAACTAAGAAAATTCCTATTACTATAATTCTTGGAGATAAGGAACAAGAAAATGATGAAATTAGTTATAGACTTTATAAAGAGCAAGGAACTACTACACTTAAAAAAGATGAGTTTATTAAATTAGTAAAAGATAGAATAAAAAATAAAAAATAAAAAATAAAAGGGACTAATTAGTTCCTTTTATTTATGAAATTGATTTTTTAATAATTCTAATATTTTTTGTTTTTCTAAGTCGGTTGAATTTTTCCATAGAATTTCAAAGAAAACTCCCATTCCAGGAAGAGTTACTTCATCTCCTTCTTTAATACTTTCATCAATAGCTTTTTTGATTGTCTCTATATCATCATCTTTAAAATTATTAATAATATAATCTCTTATTTTAATATCTTCCATAAATTATCCTTTCTAATTATATTATGATTATTTTTACATTTTTTATGTAAACTTTTTTTAAAAAAATGTAAAAATGTTTACAAATAAGTTTTTAGATACTATAATGAAATTAAGGTATAACAAGATAATAGATTTTATTTGTTATAACTGTAAAATCAAGTTAGGAGGGTAATATGCATTATAGTGTTATGTTAGATGAAACAATAAAATCTCTTAATTTGAAAGATACTGGAATATATGTTGATGCAACTCTTGGCTATGCAGGACACTCCAGTTTAATTCTTAAGCGAGTAAAAAGGGGTTTTCTATTCGCCTTTGATCAAGATTCTGATGCAATAGAATATAGTAAAAAAAAATTAAATGAGATAGGAACTAATTATAAGATCATTAAAAGTAATTTTTTATATATGAAAAAATGTCTTTTAGAACTTGGAATTAACCAGGTAGATGGAATAATATTTGATCTTGGTGTTAGTTCTCCCCAACTTGATCAAGCTAGTCGAGGATTTAGCTATTTAAAAGATGCAAGACTTGATATGAGAATGGATAAAGATCAAAAATTAGATGCATATGAAGTTATTAATACTTATTCAGAAAAAGATCTTTCTAATATAATATTTAAGTATGGTGAAGAAAAATATGCTAAAAGTATTGCTAGAAATATAGTAAAAAGAAGAGAAGAAAAAAAAATTGAAACAACTTTAGAATTAGTTGATATTATAAAACATAGTATGCCTTATAAAGATACTATTCTTAAAAATCCTGCAAGAAGAACTTTCCAAGCAATTCGTATTGAAGTAAATAAAGAGTTAGATATTTTAGATGAAAGTATTCGTTTAGCTTTAAGTTTATTAAATGTTGGAGGACGTTTATGTGTCATAACATTTCATTCTTTAGAAGATAAAATAGTAAAAAACATTTTTAAAGAAGTAAGTAGTGTTGATAAAGTGTTAAGAGATCTTCCAGAAATACCTAGTTTATATCAACCTAAATTTAAGATTATAGATGAAGTTATTTTACCAAGCAAAAAGGAATTAGAAGAAAATCATCGAAGTAGGTCTAGTAAACTTCGAGTTATAGAAAGAGTGAAAGAGGATTAAGATGAAGAAAAAAAAGAAAAAAGGAAAGTTAACTTTTTTTGAAAAAGTTTTATATTTTATAACTATTTTCCTTCTAATTTTATCTCCTTTAATTATCGTATTTGAGAAATCAACTTTATCTAAAATGAATTATGATGTTGAAAAAATAAAAAAGAAAATATCAATTCAAGAAAAAGAAAATGAAAGTTTACAAATGAAAATAAATGAACTAGCAAGTCTTGAAAATATTCAAAAAGTAATTGAAGAAGAAGGGCTTCAGTATAATAACGATAATATAAAAAATATTGATTAGGAGGAATTATGAAAAAAGAGAATAAAGTTAAAATAAGTAATCTATTTTTAATTTTGGCTCTTTTTTTGTTTTTAGTTTTATCATTTAGAATTACTTATATTGGAGTAAGTCCAACTGTTGATAATATTAATATTCAAGAACTTGCAAGTAAAAGAACAACAAAAACAACTATCTTGAAGGCTAACCGAGGAACAATTTTTGATAACTCTGGTAATATTTTGGCTCAAGATGTTTCAAGTTATACATTAATTGCTTATTTAGATGAGTCAAGAACTGTTGATAGTAATAATCCTCGTCATGTTGTTGATAAAGAAGGAACCGCTTTATTATTATCAAAACTTTTAGATATGGATAAGGATGTAATTCTTTCATTTTTAAATAAAGAAGGAGTTTATCAAACAGAGTTTGGTGTAAAGGGACGAGGTCTTACTGAGCTTGAAAAGGATACTATTAAAGTAAACTTTTTAGGAGAACTAACTGATAATGATTTTATTGGGGGGCTTATTAAAAAGCCTAGTTTAGAAGCTAATGTAAGGATTATTAATGAAGATGAATTAAAAATACTTACTGGACCTTCTGAAAGATGTTTACGTTTAGGAGTTAGTCCTTTATATAATG
>CAMVCF010000026.1:0-12051 GCA_947165945.1 uncultured Clostridia bacterium
AATAGCTTTTTTTTCTTTTTAAAATATGATATATTGTTAATGGTGATAATATGAAAAAAATAAAACTTGGTTTTGCAGCTGATCATAGAGGTTACAAATTAAAAAAAGACTTGATTGATTATTTTAAAAAACAAGATGATATTATAGACATAACAGATTGTGGAACAGATTCTGAAAATTCTTGTGATTATCCTGATTATGCTAAAATACTTGGTAAAGAGATTCAATTAAATGATATTGATTTTGGTATTGCTATTTGTGGATCTGGGATTGGAATAAGCATAGCTCTTAATAAAATAAAAGGTGTTTACTGTGCTAAGGTAAATAGTGCATTAGAAGCAAAATTTACAAGACTTGATAACGATACTAATTGTGTTAGTTTTTCAGGTGATACCAATTTTGATGAAGCAAAAAAAATTGTAGATACATTTATTCATACGGAGTTTTCTAATATAGAAAGACATAAAAATAGGATAGCAAAAGTAAAACAAATTGAGAGTGAATTATGACAAAATTTATTTTATATGTATTAGTTACTATTGTATCTGTTTGGGCAATGGATGCAATTAATATTAATTTTATTTTTAAAAAAGGACAAATAATTAAAGCTCGTGCTGCATATTTTTTAATTTTATTATCAATTATTTATTTAGTAACTAATTTTATTTATGATTTTATTTATTTAAAAATTTTTTAAAAAATTGTATAAATTTAATTCAAAAGGAAATACTTTAAATGAGGTGAATTTTATGAAATTAAAACCATTTGTATTTCCTTTTTTGTATATTTTTTTAATATGTACATTAGTTATTGGTCTTTATGTTACAAGTCGTGCAATGAATAATGATTTAGAAGAATCACTTGATGATGTAACATATGTATCAAGTGTTATTTTAAATGATATTTTACCGGTTGCAAGTGTGGATATAACTATTTCAAATCCTTATGTAAATGAATCTGTTACAATTAAAAGATATTATTTTAATATGGAGGATGATATAGATAGGCAAAAAGAATCAATTGTTGTATATGATAATACTTATATGCCAAATACTGGTGTTGATTTTGTATCAGAAGAAGAATTCGATGTTGTTTCTATAATGAATGGAACTGTAATTGATATTAAGGAAGATGAAATGCTTGGAAAAATTGTAGAAATAAGACATGATAATAACATTATCTCATCATATGGAGCTCTATCTTCTATAAATGTTCAAAAAGGAGAAACAATAAGTCAAGGTACTAAAATTGGTAGAAGTGGAACAAGTAAGCTAAATGAGTCTTTAGGAAATCATTTACATTTTGAAATCTATCAAAATGGTGTAAATGTTGATCCATTAAAAGTAATAGGAAAGAATATAGGTGATTTTTAATCATCTTTTTTCATAATTTAGAAAAAAATGTAAATACTAATTATAGAGGTGAATTATGAAAGATATAGGAATAGATTTAGGAACAGCCAATATATTAATTTATGTTAAAGGACAGGGCATTGTTTTAAATGAACCTTCTGTTGTTGCAATTGATACCGAAACAAAAAAACCATTAGCTTTCGGAAGTGATGCAAACCTTATGCTTGGAAAAACTCCATTTAAAGTAAAAGCAATAAAACCAATGAAAGATGGAGTTATTGCAGATTTTGAAATAACTGAAATGATGCTTGATTATTTTGTTAACAAGGTAAAGGCAAGAGGATTATTTAAAAAGCCAAGAATAATTATTTGCTGTCCTGCTGATACAACTCCTGTAGAAAAAAATGCTATTAGAGAGGCTGCTGAAAGATTAGGTGCTAAAAAAGTATATTTAGAGGAAGAACCTAAAGCTGCTGCTATTGGAGTAGGTCTTGATATTTCAAAACCAAACGGTAATATGGTTATCGATATTGGAGGAGGAACCACTGATATTGCTGTACTTTCTTTAGGAGGAATTGTTGTAAGTAGCTCACTTAAAGTTGCTGGAAATGTATTTGATAATGATATCAAAGAATATATTAAAAATAAATATAGATTATTAATAGGTGATAAAACAGCTCAATATATAAAGCATGAAATAGGTTCTGTTTATAAAAGTGATCCAGATCTTGAATTAGAAGTACGTGGACGTAATTTAGAAACTGGTCTTCCAAGTATTGTAACTGTAAATAGTGAAGAAACAAGTGAGGCATTAAAAAAAGATATTGATAAGATTATAGCAAGTGCTAAAAGTGTTTTAGAAGATACACCTCCAGAACTTTCTGCAGATATTATTGAAAATGGAGCAGTTTTAACAGGCGGTGGTTCATTAATAAATGGATTAAAAGAATTACTTGAAGAGGAGTTACAAATACCAATTTATTTAGCTGAAAGTCCTTTAACAAGTGTTGCAGAGGGAACAGGAATAATGCTTGATAATTTACAATTAATTGATTAAAAATAATAAAAAATTATAATTAAATATTAAAAAAAAATTAGTAATGCTTGAATTATAAAGAAATTACTAGTTTTTTTTAGTATTAAGTGATATAATTTTTTTGGAGGACATTATTATGATCAATAGTACAATTATATATTCTTTAAAGGTAATTTTTACAACACTTTTAATATCTTGCGTTTCTACTCCTATTGTTAAAAAGTTAGCAAATCATGTTAACGCTTTAGATATTCCTAATGAAAGAAAAGTGCATTCTAAACCAATGCCGCGTTTAGGAGGACTTGCTATTTTCTTTGCATTTTTAGTCGGTTATATGTTATTTGGTGAAATGACAGTTCAAATGAATTCTATTTTAATCGGTAGTTTTCTGGTTTTATTAACTGGAATAGTTGATGATATAAATCCACTAACTGCTAAAACAAAACTTATAGGTCAAGTATTAGCAGCTATGGTAATCGTATTTTACGGACAAATACTTCTGTCTAATATAACTTTTTTTGGAATTGAAATAGAATTTGGAATTTTATCATATCTAGTAACACTTTTATTTATAATTGCTTGTACAAATATTATTAATTTAATTGATGGACTTGATGGACTAGCATCTGGTATATCTTCTATTTTCTTTTTAACTATTATTGTTATTTGTTTCTTTCAAGGAAGAACAATTGGATTAGATTTTAATCTAACTTTAATAATGCTAGGTAGTACTTTAGGCTTTTTAATTCATAACTTTTATCCTGCTAAAATATTTTTAGGAGATTCTGGTGCTTTGTTTTTAGGATTTATTATATCAATAATATCTCTTTTAGGTTTTAAAGGAACAATATTAACGTCAGTCTTTATTCCTCTTATTATACTAGCAATTCCTATTCTGGATACTTTGTTTGCAATTTTAAGAAGATTATTTCATCATAAGAAAATAAGTGATGCAGATAAACTTCATTTACATCATCAATTATTGGGAATGAAATTTTCTCATCGAAATACGGTTTTAATTATTTATGCTGTAAATATATTATTTGCAATTGCATCTATATTTTATTTACTTGGAGAAAAAATTAATTTATATATTCGAATTGGTACATATTTAGTTTTATTAATACTTGTTTTTTGGTTTGTTAACAAGACAAATATTATAACAGAAAAACAAATAAAATTTCCTAGAAAAAGAAAATAAAACTGGGAGGTTGCATGATTAATTTTATTATTTATGAAGACGAAGAATATTTTTATAAATTATATAAAGATGTGATTCATAAATTTATGGGATATAATGATGATCATTATAAAATATATCACTTTAAAGAAAATAATGGAGATTTAATTAAATTTATAAAAAATCTAAGTGGTCAAAATGTATATATTTTTGATATAGAAGTAAAAGGAAAATCAGGTCTTGATTTAGCAAGAGAAGTTAGAACATTTAAACGTACAATGGATGATCAAATAATAATCGCAACAGCTCATCAAGATCTAGTAGAAAATGCTTTTCATAAAAAAATCTTAATGGTTGATTTTATATCAAAATTTGATTCTTTAGAAGAAAGATTAATATTATGTTTTAGAGAAATTTATGAAACCTTCAATCAAAATAAATTTTTATCTTATAAACAAGATAGTGAAATAGTAAGAATTCCTTATAATGATATTTTATTTATAGAAAAAGATAAGTATGATGAATGTTTATATATCGAAACACTTGATGATAGATTTAAATATAAAGGAAATATTGCTAAATTAGAAAAAGAATTAAAAGACGATAAACGCTTTTTTAAAAGTCATCGAAGTTGTATTGTAAATACATTTAAAATTAAGAAAATAAACTCTAGTATACCTATTATCTCTTTTGGAGAGAAATATACAAATTGCTTGTCTAGAGATAAAAAGAAGGAATTAGAAGATGCGTGTCTTTTTAATATAGAAATTAGGAGGGATTGAAGTGAATTTTAATTATGATCTAACTACATGGATTAATTATTTTATAGGATCATTTGCTTGTTGTTTTGGATTATTTTTAAGTGGTAATATTATAACCTATAGAAAATTAAAAGATTTTAAATGGTATAAATACTTAATAATTATATTATTTTCTATTTTAATGATTATTAATAGTTTTGTCTTTGAAAATGTAGCAAGAATATTTGGAATGTTACTTATTCTTTATTCCATGTTTAAATTTTTTTATAAGGAAAATAATAATTACATTATTACAATATCAGTAATATCATACATTATTTGTATAATATCTGAAGTAACATACTATATAATAAATGTGCTTACCTTAGATATTGTTTTAGAAACAGTAAAATCAATTGGTGCTAATATAATAATTGCTATAATATCAATTATATATTCTTATATTTTAAGAAAGAAAATAACACCATTTATTAATAAATTAAAAAGAGCTAATATTAAATTTGTTATATTTTTAAGTATATTAATTATTTTAGTTGTATTTTCATCTATGTATAGTTTATATTTAAATAAATGGAACATGGATTATAAATTTGTTTTAAACATTATTATTATTTTAGGTTGCTTAATTCTATTGCTAGTTTTGATTCGTCAACACTTTGAAAATAAAGAAATTACAGATAAATATGTTTTATTAAATGAATATTTAAAAACATCTGCTGATTTAATCGAAAAATATAGTTCAACAGTTCATAAATATAAGAATAATTTAATTGCTATAAAAGGTTATTTAAAGAAAGATATGAAAGAGGCAGAGGATTATATTGATAATTTATTAGGTGATTATAATAGCAAAAAATATAGTTGGTTTAATAAAATTAATTATATTAAAATAGATGCAATTAGATATTTAATTTATTATAAATTATCAAAAGCAGAGACTGAAAATTTAAAAATAAGTGTTGACGTTAGTAATGATATAAAAGATATTTCTAATGATTTAATAACATTAAAAGAAAGTAATACTTTATTGGAAATTATAGGAGAGTACTTTGATAATGCAATTTATGCTAGTAGTGAGTCTCATGAAAAAGAACTTAATTTTATGATGTATAAAGAGGATGATAATTTAATTTTTGTACTTGCAAATACTTATAAAGGAGAAGTAGATTTAACTTCAATTACAAAAAATGGATATACAACTAAAGGAAAAGGACATGGATTAGGACTATATGATATTGAAAAATCAATACGTAAAAATCCTTGGGTTAAAACAAAATATGAACTTATGGACAATTATTTTGTAACAACATTAACTATAAATAAAAAGGCAAATAAAGAATAATTTCTTATTTGTCTTTTTTATAAAAAAAAGTAGAATATTTTTCTACTTTATTAAATTATTTGTTTAACATTGATTTAGGCATTTTTGGTTCATCAACGATTAATGCCCAGCATCCTGTAGTTGCAATTCCTGAAACAAGCATTCCAACAGCAGCAAGAGCCATAGCTAAATATTTTCTCATATTCCCTCCTTTACTTTTTATATAACACAAGATATTAATCCTTATAATTTTTATAATTATTATAAGGTAATTTAAATATCTTATATGTTATAGGCAAAATTAATATTGTTTCTAACAATAAAGCAAATGTTAATAAGTTTTTTAATAACAAATAATTTATTGTAAAGATTAATATAATAAACAAAGTTGCAAAAATAATTGATAGTACTTTATAAATTTTTCTTTTTCTTTTATTAATTAAAGGTCTATTTATTGTATCTGCAGGAGCAAATAGAATAAAAGATATTAAAGCAAGACTGCATACAATAATATGAAATAAGATAGGAAATTCAAAATTTTTACATAAATATGGAATTAATAAAAATGAAATACTTGATGAAATCCAACAGTATATACTTTTTGAAGCATGAAGTCCAAAAGCTACCGTTCTTAATATATTAAATATTAATAAAAATAAAATTGCTTCTTTAAATATACCAAATATTATAGATATAATAAGTATTACAACAACTTTTGAAACTGTTAAATAAATTCCTTCAAGACCATATTTTATTTCTTCTAATTGTTCAGTATTATATTTATTCATTCCATTAACTAAGTTCATAGAATTATTGATGATAAAATTTTTAATCATATTTCAATCACCAAATTCATTTTATAAGAAAAAAATAAATAAAAAAGAAAAAACTTTAAAATGGTAATTTATGGATTGTTTTTGGAATAAAAAATTATAAATTATTATATTTAATTCCAAAAGTATATTCAAAAATACGATTTTAAAAAAATCCTAAAATTAGTATTGAAATCTGTTATGATTATTATGCGCGTGAATTTTGTAGATCTACTGAAAAATATTTAAAAGAAGGAGAGATATGAACGTGGTAAGAGGTAGAGTTAAATGGTTTAATAATGAGAAGGGGTATGGCTTTATCGAATATACTGATAAAGAAGACATATTTGTTCATTATTCAGCCATTAATCAAGAAGGATATAAAACTTTGCAAGAAGGGCAGTATGTGGAGTTCAATCTTTTAGAAACATCTAAGGGGTATCAAGCATTAAATGTTTCAGTAGTAAAGCCAGAAACAATTAGTTAAGAACATGCTATTAAACTAATTATAAAAATAAATAAAATAACTACGTAGTAAAAAACTATTTTAAAATAAATAGTTTTTTTTATATATTTTTTGTGTTATACTTAAAATGTAAGGGAGAGTGAATATATGAAAATAAAAATACGTGGTAATAAGATTGAAATTACAGATTCAATGAAGGAATATGTAAAAGACAAGCTTTCTAAATTAGATAAATATTCCTTAGATGAATTTGAGGCAACAGTCCTTGTAAAAGTTAGAAATTATACTCAAAAAGTGGAAGTAACAATTCCTCTTAAAACACTTATTTTAAGAGCAGAGGAAGAATCAGAAGATTTTTATTCAGCAGTTGATTTGGTTGTTAATAAATTAGAAAGACAAATTAGAAAGAATAAAACAAAATTAAAGAAAAAAGAAAAATCAGGCATAAAAGAATTTAATATTGATAGTATTATTGATATACCAAATCAAGAAGAAAAAGAAATTAAAAGAAAAAAAATTGAAATAAAACCTATGAATTTAGAAGAAGCAATTCTTCAAATGGAATTACTTGGTCATAGTTTTTATATGTATAAAGATAGTGATTTAAACAGTATTTCTCTAGTTTATAAAAGAAAAAACGGAGGATATGGAATTATCGAGACTGAATAAAATTATTATTAATTGTAAAAAAGTAAGTGAAATGTTTTCATTTTGCTTTTTTTTTGATAAAATAATATTTGTAGACAAGGAGGTATCATGAATATATTAAAAAAATTATTTGATCATGATTATAAAGAATTAAAAAGATTTAATAATTTAGCAGAAAAAATTGTTGAATTAGATTCAGAATATCAAAAATTAACGGATGACGATTTAAAAAATAAAACAAAAGAATTTAAAGAAAGATTAAGTCAAGGAGAAACACTTGATGATATTTTAGTTGAAGCATATGCTACAGTAAGAGAGATGGCATATAGAAAACTAGGAGAAAAAGCATTCTTTGTACAACTTGTAGGAGCTATAGCTATACATTATGGAAATATTGCAGAGCTTAAAACTGGAGAAGGAAAAACTTTAGTAACAACATTCCCTGCCTATTTAAATGCTTTAACTGGGGAAGGGGTTCATGTTATAACTGTTAATGAATATTTAACTTCTCGTAATGCAGAATGGATGGGGCCTATTTATGAAGGATTAGGTTTAACTGTTGGAATTAACAAAAGAGAGTTATCTCCGAGTGATAAGAGAGAGCAATACAATGCTGATATTTTATATACTACTAATAATGAATTAGGATTTGATTATTTAAGAGATAATATGGTTGTAAAACGTGAAAATCGTGTGCAAAGAGGGCTTAATTATGCAATTATAGATGAAGTAGACTCAATTTTAATAGATGAAGCTAGAACACCATTAATCATATCTGGTGGAGAACTTAAAAGTGCAAATCTTTATATAGATGCAGATCATTTTGCTAAAAGTTTAAAAGCCGAAGATGATTACATTTATGATGAAAAAACTAAAGGAGTTACTTTAACAGATGAAGGTAATAAAAAAGCTGAAGATTATTTTCATTTAGATAATTTATACGATATTAGTAATAATGAACTAGTTCATTATATTAATCAGGCTCTTCGAGCAAATTATTCAATGAAAAAGGATTTTGATTATGTTGTGCAAGATGGTGAAGTATTAATTGTTGATCCATTTACTGGTCGTATTATGAAAGGCCGTCAATGGAGTGATGGATTACATCAAGCAGTTGAAGCTAAAGAGGGAGTAAAGATCAATCAAGAAACTAAGACTGTTGCAACAATAACTTTTCAAAATTTATTTAGAATGTATAAAAAATTGTCAGGTATGACTGGAACAGCTAAAACAGAAGAAGAAGAGTTTAGAAATATTTATAATATGTATGTTATACCAGTTCCAACTAATAAACCAGTTGCAAGAATTGATTATGCTGATCTAGTTTATCCTACACAAAAAGGAAAATATAAAGCAATTGTAAGAGTTATACAAGAACGCCATAAAACAGGACAACCAATACTAGTTGGTACAATTGCTGTTGAAACAAGTGAACTTATTAGTAATATGTTAACAAAAGCTGGTATTAAACATGAAGTTTTAAATGCTAAAAATCATGCAAGAGAAGCTGAAATTATATCTCATGCAGGAGAAAAAGGTGCAGTTACTATTGCAACTAATATGGCAGGTCGTGGAACTGATATTAAGTTAACTGATGAGACAAAGGAATTGGGAGGACTTTGTGTAATTGGTACAGAAAGACACGAATCACGTCGTATTGATAATCAGTTAAGAGGAAGATCTGGTCGTCAAGGAGATCCGGGTGAATCACAATTTTTTGTATCTATGGAAGACGATTTAATGGTTCGATTTGGAACAGATAGAATTAAGACATTACTTCAAAGTATGGGATTTCAAGAAGATCAAGCTATTAGAAGTAAAACATTTACAAATGCTTTATCAAGCGCTCAAGCTAAAGTTGAAGGAAATAACTTTGATATCAGAAAACAATTGCTTGAATATGATGATGTTATGAATAATCAAAGAGAGGATATATATGCAAGACGTAATGAAATTCTTGATAATGATTCAATTCATGAAACAACTCTTGATACAATTCATTCTTATATAGATTATTTAGTTGATACTCATTATACTAATAATTCTATCGAAGGTGAGGCGTTAAAAGATTTAGTTGATATAGTTAATCATGATTTATTAAAAAATCATATAAAAGAATCTGAAATTAAAGATAAAAATTCTTTAGATACTTTAAATTATATATTTGATAAAGTAAAAGGTGAATATGAAGAAAAACTTTCTGTATTACCAATTGAAATAGCTAATGAATTTGAAAAAGCAATTACTTTAAATGTAATTGATAAATATTGGACTGAAAATATAAATACTTTATCTCATTTAAGAGAAGCTGTTATGATGCGTGGATATGGTGGACAAGATCCATTACGAGCATATACAATAGAAGGACTTGAAATGTATGAAAACATGCTTGATAGAATTGATAAAGATGTATCTATATTTCTAATAAAAGCAGAGATAAGACAAAATATCGAACGAAAAGAAGTAGTGAAAAAACAAATTACCAATGAAAGTGATACAGGATCTACTAAACAACCTAAGAAAAACAAAGAGAAAAAGGTTGGTAGAAATGATCCATGTCCATGTGGAAGTGGACGCAAGTATAAAATGTGCCACGGTAAATAAGCTAGCAAAGCCCGATAAAATAAGGGCTTGCGTTTTTTTTGATGAATGCAATTTTTAGGTAATTATACCTCAAAAAAGGCGTTTAGATAAGTTTTAGATAAGTTTTTTATAAATTTGAGTTATATTTAATTATAAGATACTATTTTGACATTAACGTCAGTGTAAAAATTTTAAAATTTATGGTAAAATAAAAGAAGTAAAATGTGATATAAACGAATTAATGGAGGTTTTATAGTGAAAAACAAAAAAATTAGATTAACTAACATCGAAATACTCCGAATTATAGCTATTCTAATGATTGTAATTTATCATATCGCTTGTCATTGTATTAATGTGCAACTTAATGGTGGAGATTCAATTATTAAAATAGGGAGTAATTTATTCAATAATCCATTTTTTTATAAAAAATTATTTATTTTAAATTGCATAATGACATGGGGTACAATTGGGAATGCACTTTTTTTACTTATTTCCGGCTATTTTATGGTTAACTCAAAAAAAGAAATAGATATCATTAAAGTATCAAAGAAATTATTATTACAATTAGGGTTTGCTTGTATAATATTGGTTGTTTTTTCAACATTAATTTATAAAATGCATATTACAGAAAGATTTATACAATTAATTGACATAAATTCATTTAATTCTATGTCATGGTATGTGGGATATTATTTTTTGGTTATTCTTATAGCATATTTATTTTTAAATAAATATCTTAAAAAATTAAATAAAAAACAATACGTTACTTTTTTAATAAGTATTTTTGCATTAACACAATTTGGGTGGACAAATCAAATTGTAAATGGTTTGTCTAATGGACTTTCTACTTTATTAACTGGAATATTGTTTTATTCACTTGGCGGGTATATTAATAAATATAATCCATTTATTAAAGTTAAATTTATTTCCATATTACTAATCGTAATTGTGATTAATTTATTTATTTTAATTTCATCATATAATATCACAGTAATTAAAATAGAAAATTATCTAATTAATCCATCAAATGGTTTTACTCAGAGTATAATGTCATTTGGAAATAGTAATATTTTAGTTGTAATATTGAGCATTTGTATTTTTGAAATTTTTACAAGAGTTAAGGTACAGAACATAAAGTTTATAAATTATATTGCATCTGGAACTTTTATGGTTTATTTGCTTCATGATAACCCTTTGGTTTATAGTTTATGGGGAACTATAGATTGGATTTCAATTTTATATAATAATCCTCCAAAATTTGTCGTTACATTAATTGCTGTTGGATTGTTAACATTTATAATTGGAATTATATTTTATTTATTGTATAATTTAATTCTTAAATTTTGTTTGAAATATAAGACGTTATTTTTAAAAAAATAAACATTTAATAATATTTAAAACTAAAATTTACATTATGGATTTATAAAATCTTTGAAATATTATGAAATTTTAATACATTAAATCAATTTTTTTAGATAAGTTATTAGATAAGTTTAAACTGCATTGTCAGAAAATTAGACATCACTTTTTTACAATTTACGAGTAAGTTATTAAAACTTATGAGTAAGAAAGCCCAATTTTCAAACAAAAAATTACATGGCTGTTTTAATGGTTCGCCATGTGGCAGTGGAAAAAAATATAAACAATGTTGTGGTAAATAACTCGTAAAGTCCCATAAATAAAGGGAAAACACGAGTTTTTCTTTTTATCAAAAAAATAGCCCAAAATAGGAGCTGGAGCCACTTTGGAGCCATTTTGATTTAGATATTTGACTATATTACCATTTAAGATCGTAAAATAGTAATTTTGTGATTATTCATATATATGTAAAAATAATCTCTTTTCATGGTAAAATAATAATATAAATAAAATTAAACCAACAGTGTGTGTTA
>CAMVCF010000027.1:0-11899 GCA_947165945.1 uncultured Clostridia bacterium
ATTTTTTCTGTTTTTGTTTGAAATACCTTATATAAATTTATAATTTTCAAATTTTTATATTCACCAGTAAATAATTCATTTAAAGAAATATTTAAAATAGAACATAATTCTTGCATAATGGAAGCATCTGGTAAATTTAATCCTCTTTCCCACTTACTAACTGCATTTTTACTAACATTTAATTTTTCAGCTAGTTCTTCCTGTGTCATATTTTGTTTTTTTCTATTTTCTGTAATAAAAGTTCCAATTTTTTCTTGATTCATAATTTTTCCCTCTTTTCAAGAATAATATTAGCAATTTATTTAATTTTTTTACACACACCTAAGGTTTACTTTTTTATTACAGCATCATTTTAACATAAAAATAACACTCTTTTAAACTTAATATTTATAAAGCAAAAAGGAACTAATTCTAAAGTTCCTAATATCTTAATAGTCCAATTATTTATCTTTTGTTGGTTTAGCTTCACTTCTTTCACAAGTTCCACCATTGTTTTTTACATAGGCATCTATAACATCCAATGCTTGATAAGCATCTTCATATCTGTCAGCATCAGTAATGTTTATTAAATACCCATCTCCACCCGCTTCTTTAATTTGGCCATTATTTTCATAATATACAAATTCATAACCATATGTTTTATCATGCAAATTACAATTAATCGAAACATTCATTAATCTTCCAGAATTATGTTCATAAATATTTTTAAAAATAATTCTTAGTGTAATTAGAAGAATTGGTGCAATTATTATAAATACAACTATAAATTTAATTAGTTTTAAAATTAAACCAGCTAGTTTTTCTGTATTAGATGTTTTTTCAACTAGAACATTTTTTATATCGTTATCAGTCAATTCATCTAAACTAACATTAAATATTTTAGATAATTCTTTTGCTTGTTTTAAATCTGGTGCTGTTTCACCTAATTCCCATTTTGAAATTGTTTGTCTTGCAACACCTACTTTTTCAGCAAGTTCCTCTTGTGAAAGACCATTTTTCTTTCTTAAAGCCATAATTTTTTTTCCAATTTCCATAATCATTCCTTCTTTCAAATACAATCATATGATATTTTAAAACAATTTTCTATCAATTTTTATTGGAATATTCGCCCGTTTTCATAACATTTAAACTATATATACTATCATAAAAAAAGAATTTTTTCTTAATATCAATAGCGTAACTATTTTGATAATGGTCTTATAATACAATCATCATTTATTTTTTCTTTTCTTCTTGTTTATTGCAATATAAGCATTCTCCAACTTCATCATCAATTAAACTATTTGTAATAACTTCCTTTTTGCCAAATATTATTCCCATTATTATTCCAATTAGTAAAGCAATTATAATTCCAAATAATAATCTATACCAAAATATTTCAGGGTTAGTTTTATAAAAAGCATTATAAGTTGATAGTATAACTACTAGATTAATAATTGGAGATGCTGACATAAATGATACAGCAACATTAATAGGAACTTTCTTTTTTAATAATCTTTTTGATACAGGAATTACTGCACAATCACAAGCTGGCAAGAAAATCCTAGAAATACACCAACAATAGATCCTAATATTTTGTTTTTAGGTATAAACTTACCAATTGTTTATTAGATACATAAATTTCTATGATTGATGATAAAAACGCACCCAAAAGTAAAAACGGTAAACTCTCAAAAAATATTGAAATAAATATTATTCCGATGTTTTTTAATATATCCATGTTTGCCTCCGATCCTATATAATTAAATCAACTAAAATACCAATAATAACCCCCACAAAATAAATGACTGATAAAATTATTAAATTCTCTTTCAAATCTTTATTAGTTTTAAATAATAGTAGTATTCCCAAACCACTTCCTGTTAATAAACCCGCAAGCATTGTACCAATACTTATCATATTAGCTAAATATAATTCTGTAATTATAACACTTCCAGCACAATTTGGGATTAAACCAACTAAGCTTGATATAAAATAAGTTAAGACATTACCTTGTAATAATAGATTTGAAACATTATCTTCGCCAACCTCATATATTATTAAGTTTATTATTAAATTAGCTATTAAAATAAATAAACCTATTTTTAAAGTATGCTTTATACTTGATATTATTACACCATCATGCTCACAACTACAATGATCATGTTCACATATTTCTTTAATATTCTCTTTCTTATTGTTTTGTCTTTTTCTATATATTAGATCAACAATGAAACCAATAATTATTCCAACTATTACTTTAAATGCAATAATTTTTATTAAAACAATAATATTAATTTTTTCACTTATCATTATTGGCAACATTTCGTCACTAGTTGATAAAAATACTGCTATTAGCGTACCCATGGTTATAACTCTAGCTGAAAATAAATTAGCAGACATTGAACTAAAACCGCATTGTGGCAAAGCACCAAGTAATCCACCTAAAACTGGACCATATTTCTTATTATTTGATAAAATCTTTTGATTTTTTTTACTAAATTTATGCTCTATAAATTCTAACAGCAAAAATGTAACTAATAAATATGGTAATAGTTTTAAAGTGTCCATTAATCCATCAATCAAACAATCTACCATATTATCACCTTCGTATATTTATTTTTTTTCATTTATTTCCTCCTTTTTTAAAATTGTTTTAAATTTTAAAATAATATTAATTGATTAATTCAACCTTTAATCCTACAAGTGTATTTTTATTTCTATCTCTAATTTTATCGATTAAATAAATTGTTACAGAAAGAAATATTAATAATATAACAATTAATACTTTAATATTTGAAGTAATTTCATTTAAATCATTTTTAAATTTATCAGTTAATGCACAAATAGGACAGTTATCATCATGAGTACAATCATGATTTAAATTTATTACAATAAGGCAAAAACGAAGTATTATTGATACTAGCAAAATAATAGTAATAATTCTTATTATGTTTTTTTTATTTATCATTTTTTTCACACTCACTTATAAACTTAATTTAAATTTTTAATATATGACTTAGCATATTTTCTATACAATCACCATCAATATATACCAGATCTCAACAATGTTCGCCATTTAAACAAATAAATAATCCTAATTTTGTTTTTGATTTTTGCATTACATTTAATATAATCTTTTAATTTAGTATTATAAGACTAAATTCATGACATACAATAATTTTTTCAATATGAAAATGTTTTTCATATTCAATTATATATTTTATTTTAGATTATTGCAAGAGAAAAGACTAAATTTATCATTTGTTCTATCAAATAATTACCGATGTTGTGATGAATATTTTTATCTAATTTTCTAATAAAATTTTCTTTATTTTCTATTCAATATCTATTTACTAATAAAAAAAATCTGAATTAATATTCCAGACTCTTTCTAGTTAAATTTAATATTTTATTATATTTAGTTATAATTATTTCTTTAGAAAATAACTAATAATATTAACCTATTTCTCCTGATATTACTCCAAGTACTATTTTAAAAAATATATTTAAAAAACTATCTTTTTTTATATCTTCTACTACTGTAATAGATACTTTATCTATTTGATTTCCTAAATTATCTAAAACTACAAGTTTTCCTATTTCCTCACCCTTTTTAATTGGAAGTTTTAAAGAATTAAGTCTCACATCCGATTTATAAGTTTTATTTTCTTCTCCTTTTCTCTTTAAAACTGTTACATCTTTTGATGATACGATTTTTATATTTTTGATATTTGCTTTATCAATAGAAATATCTCCTAAAACTTCCCCTTTTTTCTTAATGGTTTCAAGTTCATAGTTTTCAAATCCATAATCTAAAAGATCAGCAGTTTCTTCGTTTCTAACTTTTCCTGATTCTTCACCTAGAACAATTGCAAGAATTCTCATTCCGTCTTTCTTAGCAGTTACAGCCATACAATATCCAGCATTATCGGTCATTCCTGTTTTAAGTCCATCAGCCCCATTATAAGTTTTAACTAATTTATTGGTATTAACAAGCCAATACTCATTTTTAGTTCCACGTCTTAAATAATCTTCATAAATACTTGTAAATTCAAATATTTTTTCATGACTAATTAATTCTTTAGCAATTATAGACATATCATAAGCACTAGAATAATGGTTTTCTTCATCAAGTCCAGTAGGATTAACAAAATTAGTATCTTTTAAACCTAAAGATTTTGCTTTTTCATTCATCATTGAAACAAATTTTTCTTCAGTACCACCAACTCTTTCAGCCATTGCAACAATACCATCATTAGCACTAGCCATCATAATTCCTTTTATAAGATCAGAAACACTCATCTCTTCTCCCTCAGATAACCATATCTGAGATCCTCCCATACTACTAGCATTTTTAGAAATTCGAACTGTTTCATCAAGTCTAATTTTACCATCATCAAGTGCTTCCATTATTAAAATCATTCCCATCATCTTAGTCATAGATGCAACTGATAATTTTTCATGACTATTTTTTTCATATAAAATAGTTCCAGTTGATACTTCCATAAGTAATCCCGCTTTAGCATTTGGAATTAAATTCATATCTGCTTTAACAACCACTAATTTAGATAATATTATAATCATTAATAAATATATACCTATTCTTTTTAACATTAAAACACCTCTTTAAATTTTATGATAAAAAAAATGAAGTATCACTACTTCATAAAAATTCCTAAATAAATTAAAAATCCTAAAAAAATGATTGAAAGAATAATTCCATTTATATGATCGCTTCTTTTTTCTTTATATTTTACACCCAAAGCCATACTAATAAGAATTCCTCCAATAAGACCTCCAAGATGCCCAAATAAATCTATTCCAGGTGTAAAACTAAATAAAAGATTAATAATAACAACAGGCAAAATATTTCGTTTCCAAGTACTTCCTAAGTAAACCCTATAATAGTATCCAAAATAAAGTAAGCTTCCCATTAAGCCAAAAATAGCTCCACTCGCACCAATTGATGCATAATTAGATAAAGTTATACTAAGCATACTACCACATATTAAACTAAAGAAATAAATAATTAAAAATTTTCTTTTACCATAAAAACTTTCTATTTGAGATCCAACAATATATAAAGCATAACAATTGCTAAGTAAATGAAAAATATCCCCATGTAAAAATGCTCCTGTTATAATTCGATAGTATTCCTTGTATGCTCGAATATTTGGTCCATATACACTAAACAAATTATTAAAACGATCACTTTGATTAGTTGCAATTTCATAAAGATAAATTAAAACAAGTATACCAATTAATACATAAGTAAAAATAACTTTCTTAGGTGAAAATACATCTTCATTTTTAACAGCTTCTTCACGATTTTTTTCATTAATATCATTAGTAATTTTTAAAAACAAATGAAAACCATTCTCATTAAATTCAAAATTATTTGATATATCTAAAAAATTATCTTTAATTACACTATTATCTAAAATATCTTTTTCATCTTTAACATTTATATATTTATAAACTCGATCATCACTATTCATTTTATTAAAATCAACATTATCTCCAAGATCAGTAAATATATTTAATACTTGCATTTTTAAAGAAAATGTTTTTATTTTAATTTTATGAACAAGTCTCTTAGTTTTAAAAAGATCAAATTCCATTTGTTCATTATTATGAATATAATTATTAACTATTCTAACAATTTTTATATCTTCTTGTAAATTCTCAAGCCAGATTTCGTTTTTAGCACCTTGAACAATAACTGGATTATAGTTTTTTATTGTTATAAAATAATGTAATAATTTCATAGTTATTAGATCTTGTTCTCTTATCATTTGTGTATTCATTTTTAACTCCTCCTATCGATTATAATATATTTTTAAAAATATTTAAAGTACTTAATAGAAAAAAAGTTAATCTGAATTAACTTTATTTGTTTCAATATGAGTTATATAAAAATTCTTTTTATTATATTTTAAATTAACTTTTTTATATCCTATATAATTATATAGTTCTCCAATTCTTTTGGATAATGCAAAATAAACTTCTATTTGATTATTTTTTATATCAATTTTAATTAAATCATGTTTTAAAGTTTCATATTCCATTTCTTTAAATGTTAAAATAACTTTATCATCTTTTTTATAGATACGAATTAAATCATAACTAAAGTCACTTATATTAAGATATTTTATTTCTTTATCATAATATGATGCAAGATTAGAGTAAAGAGTTTCTATATCCATTTCTTTTTTAGTATCTAAGCAATATTCATCATCAATACATTCCGTGTACTCACTATCACTATTCCAAATAATATATTTAGAAAATTCAATTAAATCTTTATTTGTTATAGAATCACTATCAAATTTTAAAATATTATAGATAATACTTCGTTCATTATAAATAAACGTTAAAACATCATCTTCTTTTATTCCATAATCTTTATTAATATAATCTTTACATACTTCTATAACATCTATCTCTTTTTTTAGATCTTTCTTTAAATAATTATTATAAAGAACAAAAATTAAAACTAAAATAAGAATAAAAACAATAATTGTAAATAAAATACTTATAATACTTTGAATTTGATCATGAATACTTCGAGATTCTATATATGATTGATTTTCTATTTCTTTTCCTTTTTTAAGTTCATCTTCTATAACATCCTTACGAATATCTTTAATCATAGAATCAAAATTCTTATTTTTAGAAGATAGATTAATTCCATCTAAAACTTTTTTGGATTTTTTTCCTTTATTCTTTTTAGAATTACTCATATTATTCTTCTACCACAAACTCTTCTAAAGTGCCATCACTTTTTAAGATTTTATTAATTGAATCAGTTGCATTTTTTAATTTTTCATCACAAATTTCTGCAATGAGAGATGCTTCATTAAATTTTTCAATTGCAGCATCAAGCGGAACTTCACCACTTTCAAGTTCTTTTACAATCGATTCTAACTTTTTAATATTTTCTTCAAAACTTAATTCTTTTTTCTTTTCACTCATTTTCTTCTCCTCTTACTAATTTTAATACTTTTTTAATAGATTCATTTTCACCTTCAAGAATTTTTGTAATATAACAATTTCCATTTACATAATAGATCTCTTCATCATAACTTTTTTTTCGATATTCAATTAAATCTTTAGATTTAGTTATAATCATTTCATTGGTTGTTTCATTTACTATTTTTAAATATGCATCACTACAATTTAATACATGAAAAATAGTTGCATATAAAGAATTTATATCTGAAAAGTTAATATTACTATTTATTAATTTATCAGCAAATAAACTTTCTACAAACGGATCTCCTTTTAAAGTTTTAAATAAGATATTAACATTATATTCTTCTTCTAATGTTTTCTTAATAAGTCTAAACTTATAAATTACATATTCAACTCCACCTTCTTTGACAGTTGCAAAGTTTTCTTCATCTAAAGTATTAATCTTCTCTAAAAAGATACCTTTTTTAAAGTTTTCATAAATTCTTTTATAATGAACTTCCGTATCTTTTTGAACTAGAAATACATCTGATTTTAATTGTCCAAGTACTCTAACAGTTACTTCTTTAGAATCTATAATTGGAATTGTTAATATATAAGTTTTTTTCTCTCCGAATAAAGAATCTTCTATTGCAAGATCAGCAAGATCATAAGAAATAATACTTCCAAATACTCTTGGATTATTCATTTCATATCTTAAACATATATTTTCTACAAGATCGCGAATACTTTTTATTTGATCATTACAATTTTCTTTTTCAATTTTTTTAATTTCACCATTTTTATCAATTATTTTCTTCATAAACATTTAATGCCTCACATTCTATATAACCATCCATCATACAATTTATAATCTTATCCCCTTTATTTACACTTTTAATTGAAGTAATAACTTTTTCATCTTTCCTAATTACTGAATATCCTCTTTTAATAGTAGTTATAGGATTTAATATTTCAAGTTTTTCAAGTAAAGATACATAATTATTGGTCTTTATTTCTAATAATCTTTTAATATCTAAATTAATTTTTTTAACTAGATCATTATATGAATAAACCTTATCAACAATTAATATATTTGGATTTTTAAATATAAAACTACTTTTTAAAAGATCTAAACTTTGTTTTTTACTATCTAAAATAATTTTAATTTCTTTTACAAGTTTTTCATATAATGTATCAAACATTTGCTCTTTTATTTCATATATCTTTGTTGGATTTCGAAAAATAGAACTTGATTTTAATGAATCTAATTTTTCTTTATTCTTATTAAGAATTGTTGTCATACTATGATTTAGTCTTAAATTAACTTGGCTTAAATATGATAAAACATCTTCTTTATTAGGAACAGCCATTTCAGCAGCTCCTGTTGGAGTAGGCGCTCTTTTATCAGCAACAAAATCAGCAATTGTAAAATCAATTTCATGACCTACTGCTGAAATTATTGGAATAGAAGAATCATATATTGCTCTTGCAACTATTTCTTCATTAAATGCCCATAAGTCTTCAATAGATCCTCCTCCACGTCCAATAATTAAGAGATCCAAGTCATATGAATTTGCTATTTTAATTTTAGATGTAATATCATCTTTAGCATATTCTCCTTGAACAAGAGCTGGAAAAAGAATAGTTTCACAAAGGGGCCAACGACGCTTAATTGTCGATAATATATCTTTAATTGCAGCTCCTGTTGGAGCAGTTACTATTCCAATTCGACTTGGAATTTTAGGAATTCTTTTTTTATGCTCTGCTTTAAAAAGTCCTTCTTTTTCAAGTTTTTCTTTTAACTGTTCAAAAGCAAGATATAAAGAACCAAATCCATCTTCAAGCATTTCACTAACATATATTTGATAAGCTCCACTTGCCTCATATACACTTATTCTTCCACATACCAAAACTTTCATTCCATCATAAACTTGAAATTTTACTTTAGAAGAACTTGATTGAAACATAATAGCATTAATTCTTGATGTTTCATCTTTTAAAGTAAAATAAAAATGTCCTCTTGTATGAGCTTTAAAATTCGATATTTCTCCTTTTAAATAAATATTTTCAAGATTAGGATCACCCTCCATTTTATACTTTAAATACTTATTTAACTGTGTTACTGTAATATAATTATTTTCTTTCATTAAGTTCCTCTTTATAAATTTTATCCATACAAGCATTAATCATATTAGTAACACTAGAGTCACTATAAAGCTTTGATAATTCAATTGTTTCATTAATACAAACAATACTAGGAGTATCTGTATACATAAGTTCATAAATTCCTAAAGATAAAATTGCCTTATCAACTCTACTAAGTCTATCAATAGTCCAATTTTCTAAATACTTATTAGCAAGAATAGTAATCTTATCTTGATTTTTTAAAACATTAGTAATTGATTCATTCACAAACTCATTTTCTACTTCCAATTGCTCTTTTATTAAAGTATTAAGATCATATTTTACATTAGCATTATCTAAAATATAAACTTGATATAACACCTTAATAATAATTTCACGAAGAATAGTTCTATTTTTCATAATACACCTACCTACTATTTCATTTTATCACAAAGAAAGACTTCTTAAAACATTTTTTTGATCTTATCACTAATTTCCTTTTCTTCCTTTGGAAAACTTCTTCTTTTTAAACTTTGAATCATGCAAGTAATTTCTTCTATTTCATTTTTTAAAACATTTTCCATAGAAGGATTAGTAAGATACTCTTCAAAATGATTAATAATATTTTCAAGTTTCATAATTAGCATATCTTGAATATTACTATCATTTATTGATCTAATATCACGAATTATTTCATGAAGAGCATTTATTAAATCATTACTATCTTCCTTTTCTATTTCTTTTCCCTTAGTTTCAACAAATTTTTCTGAAATCATTCTTTTTTTCATCTTATTAACACCTTTTACACTTAAAACTCTATTATCTAAATAACTTCTTATAAAAACTAAAATGGTAGGAGTTAAAATAGCAAATGATGATACTAAAGAAAGTTCTTTAAAAATTTGTAAAAAACTCATAGAATAAATTCTTTTAAAAACTAGATCAAAAGATAATTTTAAAACTATTGTTGCAATTAATATAAAAAAACCAATAAAACTAGTCAATATCATATCTTTAGTTATTTTTTTATAAAAATCATTTACTCCATTTTTAATATTTTCTTTAAGAACCATTAAGGTATTCATATCATCAATATTTTTCTTTTCTATCACAAAGATCACCTCCTCAAATATGCGACTTATTATATACCAAATCAATTAAAAAGTAAAGAAAAAGATCTAGATATATTTCTAGATCTTATAATTATATCATTATCATTCAATTTATCATATTCTATTTTTCTAGTTTCCAGAATTCCCTTTAAATCACGCAGAAACATTCTTAAATCTATATACACAAAAAAGTGTACCTGAAGAATTTTTGATTGCAGTAGGTGTTTCAAAAATTTCATCACCATTATTGTTTTTTGGATTACAATAATCCATCATAAGCGAATCAGGTAAAACGACTTTAAACATTGAAAAATTTACGTTTATTATATTGTGTTCTTTAAAATAATTTAAACTATCTAGTGAAAATGAGTTACCCATCAATTCATCTTGAAATGTATATCCATTAATTGTTCCTGTTCCATCACAAAATGATTGATATGTTTCTCCAACATCAACTGTATCTCCTTCAACTTCCGCGCCCCATATATTAGTTAAATAATTAACACACGTCTGTAATTCTTCCTGAGTCATATTAGTATTTAATTCAATAGGATCATCAGTTGAATTATTGAATTGATTGCTTAGAAAAGCCAGTCCTCTAATATCTTTTACACTATTTGGTATCGTAACAGCTGTTAAACTCTTATTTTCAAATGCACCAAATCCTATTGTTGTTACAGGATATCTGTTCGTACTAGTCTCTGCACTTACTATATTATGTTCTTCGAAATATGCTATTGCTTCACTACCAAAAAAACCGCCATCCAAAACTTGTTGAAACGTCATTCCAGCATCAGTTCCAGTTCCATTACAAAAGTTTTCTACATTCTCTCCTCCTTGAAAAAAATTAAAACTCGAAGTAATATAAGTTGTACAGTATTCTAATTCTTCCTGAGTCATATTTGAATTTAAAGTAGCATTATTGTACGATACAATAGGTAATGTACTTGGCACTATTACATCACTTCCACAAGAGGCATCATAATCTTTTATTTCAGCATAGGTTTCTTCATTTATAATATTATGTTCTTTAAAATAAGTTAAATCTGACGAAGAAAACTCACGTCTATCTATCATACCATTAAAATCATAAGTACGACAGTTATCATATTGATATGCTCCACATGATTGACCTGTTCCACTACAAAAATCTTCATATTTATTTTTTTTACTAACAATATTATGTTCTTCAAAATAGGTTAAATCTTCTGATTCAAAAAAGCTATTATTTAAATAATCTTGAAATGTATTTCCCCAAATAGTTCCTGTTCCATCACAAAATGCTTGATATGTTTCTCCAACATCAACTGTATTTCCTTCTTCTTCCGCACCCCAAAGTGTTGTTAAATAACTAACACAAGCTTGGATATCTGAATTAGTTCTAGAATTATTATAAGTATATACATATGATGTTTCTCCATTATCCCATAAATTAATTAAATATGTATTACAAGTTTGTAATTCTTCGCTTGACATATTTGTATTTAAAACGTTTCTTGTTCCCACACTAGTTGTAAAACAACTATCATCGGTTGCCATAACTTTTTCTGTAAAGTCTCCGGTTACTGATACTCTAATACTTCCAAATAAATTATTCCAAGTTGCCATGTCGTAGTCTTTATTAGGATTCTCGGTATTTCCAATTACTACATCACTCGATATCCACATATATAGTCTATATGTTTTAGTTATTTCGTTCATTGTATTTTTATTAATTGTTTCTACAT
>CAMVCF010000028.1:0-10774 GCA_947165945.1 uncultured Clostridia bacterium
ATATTCACTAGTTTTACCATCGATAGTATGAAAATAAAAACACATTAATTCATCATACCCTAAACTAAATGGTTCAATCTTTTTTAATTCATCTAAGCCATTATTAGAATCGATGTTTTTTTCTATACTTGCATTATTCTCACTATTATTTGATTTATTTTCATCATTATTAGTTTCTTCCTTTGAACTACTTTCATTAGAACATTTTTGTGTATCACATTTTTTACTACTTGTATTTAAGCTTTTGTTATAAAAGTAAAAAGTTCCTACTACTCATATAACTGCAACTACCAATGCTGTTATAAAAGCTACTACTAATCCATTATTTTTTTTTATTTTCCATTTTTATAACTCCTTACCTTTCACGGTAAGTACAAACTATCTATTTTAATTTGTCAACTTTTATTCATTATTAAAAGTCTACACAGATCATACGTATATATAATTAATTCCCACATATTGTATGTAATAAAAACTAATTAATAAAAAAAACTAATATTACTAACACGAATTTAAATTTAATATATTACTCTATTATATTTAATAAATTTAAATAGATTTTCTCATATAAAAATGGCCTTTTTTAATAAATAGACCATTTTTTATAAAATTGGTAAGCACAATTTTATCTTTTTAATTATTGTAAATATCCAATAATATATATTTCTTTAAATAAATTACTCCATAAGTTTGAATTTTTGCCAATTGCATCAGGATTATCATTTTTTTCATCAAGTATTATTCCAACAAGTTTACTGACAATCTTATCAGCAAGTTCTAAAGGATTAATTATCCATGAATATTCACCTGTTAATTCATCAACCTTAACTAATGCTCTAAATGATGCAACAACAGGATATATCATACCTCTTGGAACAACATAATCCATTTCAGTTCTATAAAACAATGAATAACTCTTGATATCTGAACCACTTTTAATTACTTTCCTATTTTTTAAGTTCTTACCAGCTTCATGGGCATAAGCATTATAATTTATTTCTATTTTTTCCCATAAATTAAATATATCAGGTAATATACTAGCCATATTTTTTATCATATGTTCACGTGAAAATTTATCAAGATTAATAAATTTTTTTAAACTAGTTTCTTTTCCTGTATAACATTGAATTGGCTGAATATCATTTAATGATCCATCGCTTTTCTTAAGTGGATATATTGCTTGACTAAACATCAACATTATAGCAATTATTTCTCTAACATCAATTGGTACAATATCATCGTTATAATGCTCATTCATTTTATATGCAATTCTATTACTAAATTCCATATTAGATAAAACATTTTTAATAACATCAAAACTTTTCTGTAATTCTTCTATTGATTTCAAATCAACTTGAACAGATGTATTTCTAGCAGCTGCAAGTTCAACAGGACTATCAATACCTGTATATATTTCCATAAAGACATACCGATCATCAGATAAAAGTTGCTTATTATTTAAGTCTAGAATAGCTCTTAATGTATGTCCTCCATCAATATTACCATGAATTGTGGTATCACTTAATTCCACTTCAACAATATTAGTTTTATTATCATAAGTTACATTTTCAGCTGACATTAAAATTCCCCTATTTAACTCATGAAAATTGGAATTTTCTTGCAAACTGAATAAAATCTTTTGAGCAACATTTGTTGTCATTTTTTGTTCTCTTGGATTGGTTTCCATCCAATTATCAAATTCATTTGGAATACTATTTGCTCTTATATAGCATACATACTTAATTTTACTACTTTCTGGACAAATAGGATCTTCCATTTTTTTAAAACTTTTAGCAATCATTTTAAACTTTGCCATAAAAAAATCATCCTTTCTTTTCTGCTATAGTATCAGAAAAAAGAATGATGGCTTACTCATCAATATAATTTCCTAACCCATATCACAGATAATGGAGATTTACTAAACAAAATCGTCTAGAAATCTACAATTTCATTGTATACTTAAAAGTATTAATATGTCAATACATTATACAACATTAAATTTTAGAATATTTTAAAAAATAAAAAAACTCATGATAATCATAAGTTTCTTTATTTTCTATAAACTTTATCTTCTTTTACTTTATTACCAACTTGATAAGTATCTCTTACGATCATTACTTCTTCGTTTGTTGGAACTACTAATACTTCAAAACTAGAATCATTACTTGAAATAACTCCATTGTTATAGCTTTTTAAACGAGATACTCTATTATGAATTTCAGGATCAATTTTAACATTCATAGGTTTTGATATCAATTCAACAATATCTTCCCTTAACTCTCTTGAATTTTCACCAATTCCTGCTGTAAATACAAGTCCATCTAAATTTCCATTTAATTCAAAATAGTATTCAGCAATATACTTTACAATAGACTTTTTAAACATCAATAAAGCAAGAACAGCATTTTTATCACCATTTGCTGCAAGAGTTGAAACGTCACGGAAATCATTTTTAGTAGTCATTCCTTTAAATCCACTTTGTTTATTTAAATCACTTGTAACTTCTTCTAAAGATTTATTTCTTGCCTTAGAAACATATTCTATAATAGATGGATCAATTGCTCCTGATCTTGTTCCCATCATCAAACCATCTAGTGGTGTTAATCCCATTGTCGTATCAATACAAACTCCATTACTTATACAAGAAATACTTGCTCCACTTCCTAAATGACAAATAATTAAATTAACATCGTCCTTATTAAAATGTTTTTTCATTGTTTCAGTTATATACTTATGACTTGTTCCATGGAATCCATATTTACGAACTCCATTTTCTTTGTACCAACTATATGGAACAGGATACATATAATTTTTCATAGGCATTGTTTGATGAAATGCTGTATCAAAAACAGCTACTTCTACTGCATCAGGTAATACCTTTTTCATTGCTAAAATTCCTGCTATTTCTCCTGGATGATGAAGTGGTCCAAGTGGTGTTAATTTATAAATATCATCAAGAACTGTTTCATCAATTACAACTGAATCTGAATATATTTCTCCTCCATGCAATACTCTATGACCAATTTTTGCAATTTCTTTTACATCTTTAATAATATGATTAGCAATTAATTCTTCAAGCATTACTTCAACTGCTTCTGTATGGTTTTTAATTTCTTTAATTCGACTTATTTTTTGCCCCTTCACTTTTAAAGTACAAATACTTCCTTCTTCTCCAATTCTTTCTACAATACCACTTACTATTTCATATTCTTCTGGCATCTCGTATAAAGAAAATTTCAATGAAGAACTACCTGCATTAATAACTAAATCTTTTTCTTTCATATAATCCCCCTAAAACCGGCCTTATTTTATCACAAAATTTAAAAAAAAGCAAGTAAAACATTATATTAACTAATAATTTCTATCTTACTTAGTATTTTTTTTAAATAATTTGCTATTAAAACACTACTTTTACCTAAAAATTGCTCATATGTTAAAGTATTATTTTTTCCTGGAATATCCGATATGCATCTTAAAACAAGAAAAGGAATATGAGATAAAAAGCATACCTGAGCAATACTTGCACCTTCCATTTCAACACATAAAGCATTAAACTTATCATGAATTTTTTTACTCATTTTTAAATCTGTACAAAATATATCACCTGATGCAATTACTCCAACTGATGTATTTATAGTTAAATTACTAGAAACATTCTTAGCAATATTTACTAAATAATCATCACTTTTTATAAATGTTCCAACATTTGGAATATAACCTTTTTCATGATCAAATGCTGTTATATCAAAATCATGTTGAACAAGAGATGAAGCTATAACAATATCTAAAACATTTAATTTTTCATCTATTCCTCCAGCAACACCTATATTAATAATATAATCAACATCCATATTATCAATTAAAATTTGAGTAGTCCGTGATGCATTTACTTTTCCAACACCACATTCTACTAATATTAAATCTAAATCAAATAAAATCGTTTTATAAAAAGTAAGATCAAAAATAGAATATTTATTTAAAACATTTACATCTTTTAAAAAAGCCTCAAGCTCTTCTTTCATTGCAAAAATAATTCCTATTTTCATTTATCCCTCTTTTCAAAAATATTTGTATCTCTTTCAATCGTCTCTATATCATATAAATTAAATAACTCATCATAGTTTTCAGTATCAACTAAGTAATTAAAATAAAAATCACTCCCCATACTTTTAGGTTTTTCCTTTAAAACTGTCTTAGTTGGCATCTTAAAATCAATATCTTTTATAGTACCTATTTTTGTTTTTAATTCTATTTTTTTATGCATTATTTTTTCTAAATGATTAAGATAATAGTTTAATTTCTCATCATCTAACAATATAATTCGATTACAAATTGATTGAATAGCACATTTTTTATATTTTACTAATCTATTGTCTTTAAAATAAATATTTAATAATCTTTTTTCATATTCTGATAAAAGAAAAAATTTCTTTTCTCTTAATTTACGTAATACTTGATCATCATTTAATTCTTTTTTTATAAATCTTATTAAACTTCTATTTTTTTCCATTTATTTTTCCTTCCTTATTTTCTAAATCTATTCTTAAAACAATAGCAATACTTGAAAGTAGACACATTAAGTATGATCCCCCATATGAAAGAAATGGTAAAGGAACTCCTGTAAGTGGCATTAATCCTAAAAGACCACCCAAATTTATAATTATATGTAAAAGTATATACCAAAATATTCCATAACAAAGAATACTTCCTCTTGTTGTTTTACTTCTTTTAGCAATTAAGAAAATTCTCCATAAAATTATAAACATTAATAAAAGAATTCCAATTGATACAATAACCCCTAATTCTTCCACAACTATTGCAAAGATAAAATCGGTATATGCTTCTGGTAAATATAAATACTTTTGAGTACTATTTCCAAGGCCTCTTCCAAAAAGTCCTCCATTATTAATTGCAATATATCCATTACATACTTGATTTCCTGTTGAATAAATTTTTTCACAAGGTTTTAAAAAATCAAATCGTTCTATTTGTCTATCAAATAATATTTTTACTCCATTGTTTAAAAGCAAAAGTAAAGAAATAATAATAATTCCAATAACTCCTAAAAAACTATTTCTTTTAATTTTTTTGTTAATTGGTAAAATAACAAAAATCATGAATACAATACCAACATAAAGAATAGTAGTTCCTAAATCAGGTTGTATAGCAATTAAAAGAGCAATTCCTAAAGACATTAATAGAGGAAATAAAACTTTTTTTAAATCATTACAATTTTTTTTCAAACTATAATAACAACTAAACCAAACAATTGTAATGATCTTAGCAAACTCACTTGGTTGTATAGTAATAAGACCAAATAAATTAAACCAACTTCGAGCTTTATTAGTCATTTTTCCATAAACTAAAACAACTCCCAATAACCCCATAATAATTAGCATTAATAAAAAACTAAAATAGTGATAACTTTTTGTATTTATTTTTAAGATAAAGAAAACTAAAATTAAACTTCCTATTAAAAAGATTAACTGTCTCAAAAAGAAGTTATATGGACTCTTTGAATAAGTCATATAACTTGTAACATTAGATGCTGAAAATATCATAACAAGGCCAATAACTAATAAAATAAAAGTACAAATTACTAACCATTTATCAAGTTTTTTTAACATAACATCATCCTCTATATAATATCAATTATTTCATCATCTAAATTATTTATAATATTATTTTTCTTTTCTCTTTTTGATTTTTCTATTTCTTTTTTATTTTTATTTCCTTTTTCTTTTAATTTTAAAATAAACATTACAATCATACTTAAAATATCAAAAACAATTACTAAAACACATGCTTTTTTAGAAACCTTAGGTTTAGTAACAACTGTTCCATCTTTTATAATATTTATTTTATAAACATTATAAATCTCTTCATCATAACTAACCTTTATTTTAATAATACTTCCATTAGCTAAATCTAAATTACCAGTTATTTCAACATCTGCATCATCAATTTTTGATTTTGCATCAATAACCAAAAAATTCACATCAGGATCAACCTTTAGTTCATATTCATACTTATCAGCAACAAAATCTATGTCATAGTTTTCAATTTTTAAACTTTTAAGATTAGCAAGAGTTTTATCATCTTCATCTAATTTTATTACTTTAATAGTATAAGTATTTTTATTTCCATCATTACTAACTTCAATTTTTACTTCATTTTCACCAATCGAAAGTTTTGGATTAGTTATTTTTACTTGTGATTTAGAATCAGTTGCTTTAGCATCTATTTCAAGTTTTTCAACATTTTTTAAAACTTTTATTTCATAATCAGTTACATCACTTGAAAAATCTAATTTTTGATTTTTAATTGTTAAAGACTTTAAAGTTACATCTGTTTCTGATCTTTTAGTAACAGTTAACTGATAAGTAGATATTTCACCATCTTCTGCCTCAACTTTTATTTTGATCTCTTTTGTATTTTCAAAAAAATCAAAACTAGCCTTATTATTTTTAAAATCGATAACTGTTGCTTTTTCATTAGTTGGAATTGCTTCAATTTCTATTTTTTTTACAGAATAACTAACACTTGATTGATATTTCAAAACATCATCTTTTAATTCTATTTCTACTCCATTTACAACAAGTTTTGATAAAGAACTATCTGTTGATAAACTTTGTTTTGTTATTTTAAAAGTATAGGTATTCTTTTTACTTCCATCTTTTGAACTTACTGTTACTTTAAATTCATTTAATCCTTCTTTAATACTTTCTTCAATTTTAGAATCACTTACTACTGCATTTTTATCTGATAACTCATATGTTATTTTAACAGTATCGACACTATTATCTTTAATAATTCGTTCATATTCTTGTTTATCATTACTAATAACACTTACTCCATTAATTTTAACATTTTTTAAAGTTAAATCTACTTCTTTTACATCATCATCATTTTTTTCTTCAGCTTTCTCTTCTTCTTTCTCTTCTTTTACAACATCTTCAACTTTTTCTGAAGTACTAGTTGTGTCTTTTTCCTCTTCTGCTAAAACCTTTATATTAAAAGAAAACATAATTACTAAAATACCTAAAATTTTTATAATTTTTTTCATAAACACCTCTATTGTATTTTCATTATAGCAAAAAATATTTTTTTTTTCAAGTACTAAAAAAGACCTTGATAGTCTTTTATTCAACGGTAACGCTTTTAGCTAAATTTCTTGGTTTATCTATATCTAATCCTCGTTTTAAAGCAACAGAAAAGGATAACATTTGAAGAGGTACAATTGTTAGAATAGGAATTACTAAATCATGTAAATCATTTATCTCAATTAAATCATCATAACAAGATTTATCAATCTTTAAACTTTTTCTTTTTATTAGTAAACTATAAGCACCTCTTGCCTTAGTTTCTTTTATATTACTTACAGTTTTCTCATAAATACTTTCATCAGTTACTATACTAATAACTGGAGTATTTTGATCAATTAAAGATATCGTTCCGTGTTTAAGTTCACCTGCTGGATATGTCTCTGAATGAATATATGATATTTCTTTTAACTTTAAAGATCCTTCTAAGCATATATAATAATCTAATAGTCTTCCTATAAAAAACATATCATTTTCTTTATATATTTTTGATGCTAAAGTGTGATAATCAAGTTTTAGAATTTTCTCAATTTCACTCGGTAATTTATTATAATCATTTTTAATTTCATTTTCTAAGTTTTTATCAATTAACCCCTTTTCTATTCCTAATTTATAAGCAATTAAACTAAGAGTTAAAACTTGTAAAGTATAAGCTTTCGTAGTTGCAACAGCTATTTCACATCCTGCATTTATATAAATTACTTCATCACATTCTCTTGCAATAGTGGATCCAACAACATTTACAATTCCTAAAGTATGTGCGTGTTTTTCTTTAGCAAGTCTTAAACTAGCAATGGTATCTGCTGTTTCTCCTGATTGGGATACTAATATTACTAAAATATTTTGATCAATAAAGTTTTTTTCATATCTATATTCAGATGCAACATATACATTTACTTCAATATTACCATATTTTTCTATAAAAAACTTACCAAGTAAACCAGAGTGATAAGCACTCCCACAAGCAACAATATGGATTTTTTTATATTTAACTATATTTGGTATAAGATGAAAATTTTCAAAATAATAATCTAAATAATTTTTAATTACTTTAGGTTGTTCATGAATTTCTTTTAACATAAAATGACTATATCCATCTTTCTTAGCAGACATTATATCATGTTTAAATTCTAACTTTTCCTTTTTTATTTCTTTATTATCTTTTATAAAGCAAATATTTTCTTGATCAACAATTACAATTTCATCTTCATCTAGTAAATAATACTCTTTAGTATATTCAAGTATTGCTGGTATATCAGATGCTATATAATTACCATTATTACTTGCTATTACTAAAGGACTACCACGTCTTATTGCATATATCTTATCATCATCATCAAATAATATTAATAATGCATAACTTCCTTCAAATATATCCTTAATGCAATTAATTGTTTTTAACTTATCATTTGTCTTTTTATAAATAGAATCAATTAATGCACAGGCAACTTCTGTATCTGTTTCACTTTTAAATACATAACCCTGATTTATTAACTTTTCTTTTAAAGTACTATAGTTTTCAATTATCCCATTATGAACAATTGTAACATTTCCTTGCTTATGAGGATGAGCATTTTCTCTACTCGGTCTACCATGAGTTGCCCATCTTGTATGTCCTATACATGTATTTGAAAAATCATTATTTAATAACTTTTCAAGTTCACTTATTCTTCCTTTTTCTTTAATAATTTTAATTTTATCATTTAAAATATAGGCAATACCACTTGAATCATAACCTCTATATTCTAAACTTTTTAAACCTTTTATAACAATTGGAATAGAATTATTTTTTCCTGTATAACCCATTATTCCACACATAATAACCTTCTTTCTAGTTGATATATCCTTTGTTATAATTTTAATTTTATTTTTTAAAATATATCTAACGTTAACTACTCCGTTAATGTACCCGCCGAATATTCGATAACATTAATCCTCGTCATCTAATTAAAGATCTGGCGCTAATTACAATTCTTTCCTCCATAAGAATTATAACTTTCATTATTATTTTATACTTATTAATTAAAAAATACAAATATTTTAAAATAATATACATATAATTTACAGGTGATTTTATGTATTATATTAATTTTGTTTTTTTTTATTCTGTATTAGGTTTTATTTTAGAAAGTGTTTATTACAAGTATAAAAACTCAAGTGAACATAGCAGTATTTTTATTGGCCCCTATACATTTGTTTATGGATTTGGAATGCTTGGATCATATCTTTTATATAAAGTAATTAATCTACAACCTAATATTTTATCTTATATTATTTATTATATTATATTCGTTTTAACAACTAGTTTAATAGAATTTTTTGGAGGACATATTATTCATTTCTTTTTACATATTGATAAATGGAATTATTCCAAAGATAAATATCATTTTGGAAAGTATTTAACCCTTAAAAACTGTCTTATTTGGGGAATCTTAGTTATAATTATGATCTATTATTTTCATCCTTTTTTTAATAAGTATATTATAACTACAATTCCACCATCTTTTAATATTTTATATCTATTATTATTTGCAGTAGACTTTATATATTTAATAAAAAAAATAATAAAGAATTTTTAAAACTCTTTATTATTTTATTTTAATTATTATTTTTTATTTCTCTTAAAGCTGTAATTAAAGAATTATAATCATTTAAAGTTAAATCTTTACTATTTAATGAAATTTCATCATATATTTTCTTTAATTTATCTTTATCATTTTTATTTTCTTTTAGTTTTTCTATATCAAATAAAATAGACTCCATAGAATTTTGTTTACCAAAAACAATTTCCATATCTTTATTAGTATTTTCAAATAATTCTTCCATACTATTAAGATCTGATTTAAAATTTTTCTTAACAGGTATTATATCTAAATTATTTTCTGTAGCTATTTTTAAAGTATTAGGTGTTATTTCAACAAAATCAGATTCTTTATCAATTACTTTTTCTTTTATTTCTTCATTTTTAAGGAATAATGATTCTACTAGTTTAGATGCTATTTTTAAGATAAATAGAATTCCTAACCAAAGAAGAAATAAATACATACTAATTTGAATTAAAGTTAATAAATTTGAATTTGTATAAATACTTAATTGTTGATATATATTAACATTATTAGTTATAACATTATCTATAATCAAATAAAATAATATTTGAAATAAGACAAAGAATAAGACATTTAGATGTTTTTCTACTTTTTTTCTTTTAGATAATATAGATGTAATTAGTAAAATATTAATAATTAATATTACTAAAGTATAAACTGCTAGATTTGGAAAGAATAGAAATAATATTAAATTATTCATGAAATAATCTAAAAACTTTAATATTTCTGAATGAAAGAAATAGAATAATGTTCCAAGTATACCTACATATATTATAAAACTAATAATCTTTGTTACTTTTTTATTTTTTAAACAATTAGCTAGTTCTAATATTAAAAAAGCAACTCCTGCAATTACTAAAACATAAATCATATTAGAATTTTTTATAAATATTTGATATACTTTTTCAAGTTGTTCTAAAATCGATGTTTGAATCATTGATATACCCCCTTTTATTTTTTATATATTTTCTATATTAACAAGTTCTAAAATATAGATTGTTTGTTCTGTTTTTGAGTTTTTTGTACATGTTACTAATGTTAATGTAGTTTTATCATAATCTCTAT
>CAMVCF010000029.1:0-10382 GCA_947165945.1 uncultured Clostridia bacterium
CAGTTTAACCCGATCTACTCCCTTAGCAGGGGAGCCTCTTCAGCCTCTTGAGTACTGCTCCAAACAACATTAATTATAATAACAGATGCTTGATTTATTGTCAATTCCTTTTCCTAATTTTTCGTAAATAATTTTAAGAGAGCAGAATTTAGTTATTTCTCCTCTCTTAATACTTTTCTTATTTTTTTAATAGAGCGACTAGTATGTTTCATAATTTGCTTATAAGTAATTGGATCATCTTTTAGCATGTTTAAAAATTCAATATCTTTTTTAGTAAATTTTACATCTTTGGAAACAGAATCCATATTAATTAAATAATCAATACTTACTCTAAAATATGATGCAACTTGAATTAACATATCAATTGATGGTTTTCTCGAGCCACTTTCATAACAAGAAATACAAGACTTAGTTACATTAAATAAATATCCAAGATCATCTTGAGTTAAACCTTTTTCATATCTTAAAAGTTTTAATTTTTCTCCAAAAGTCATAATAATCACTACTCCAGTTATATTGTAGCTTAGTCTTTTTATTTAGTAAAGATATTTTACCTTAATTTTGCTATTTTAAGTAATTAATTTTTTTCACTTTTTTCTACATTTTCTAAATCATTTTCACATTCTAAGTTATCTTTATTTTTTAAAGAAGATAAAAATGTAATATTTTCAGCAATTACCTGTGTTTTTTTTCTTTTAATTCCATCTTTTTCATATGTATCACTTTGTAATCTTCCACGAATTCCTACTAAATCGCCTTTGATACAATACTCTTCTGTATTCTTAGCATAATTATTCCAAAGAATACAATCAATATAATCAGTATGATAAACTCCATCAACTCCTTTAAATTTGCGATTTATAGCAAGAGTTATGTGAGATAGTTTTTTACCATTATCTGTTTCAACAACTTCTGGATCTTGAACAAGTCTGCCTACTAACATAACCATGTTAATCATTAAAAAACCTCCTTTCAAAAGTAACTATAAACTCTCGATCTCAAAATTGTCAAAATCAAAAATTTTAGTGTGTGTCTTAAAATTTATAATAGGATCTTACTTGAATATTTAAATTTATCTAAAACAAATTTTAAAATTCAAACAAAAAAAACTTCAAAATGAAGTTTTTAACTTTACAAAATTTGACACTATAATATTTTCTTTAAAAGTTGATTTAATTCAACTGCATATTCAACAGGTAATTCTTTTTTAAAATCATCAATAAATCCTAAAATAATTAATTCCATAGCTTTTTCTCGATCAATACCCCTACTCATTAAGTAGCGTAAATTATCTTCACTTATTTTAGATACAGTTGCCTCATGATAGATATTACTTGTATTATTTTTATTAATATTAATAGGATAAGTATCACTAATACTTTTATCATCAAGTATTAAAGTATCACATTTTAAAGTTGCTTCACTATTTAAAGCACTATTTCTAATATCAATCTTTCCTCGATAAGTAGCATTACCACCATTTAAAGCAATACTTTTGGAAATAATTTTACTATGAGTATTTTTTCCAATATGAATCATTCTACTTCCTGAATCTTGAAATTGACCATGACTAGCAACACTAATTGTAATACAAGTTCCACTTGAATTATCCCCTTTTAAAATACATGCTGGATACTTCATAGTATTTAAAGAACCAATATTTCCATCAATCCATTCCATCGATCCATTTTCTTCTACTAATGCTCTTTTTGTAACTAAATTATTTACATTAACAGCCCAGTTTTGAATAGTTGAATAACGACAAACACTCCCTTTTCCAACAAATATTTCAACTACTGCTGCATGAAGACTAGAACTAGAATAAGTTGGAGCAGTACATCCTTCTATATAGTGTAAGCTACTATTATCATCAACTATTATTAAAGACCTTTCAAATTGTCCCATCAAAGGACTATTAATTCGAAAATAACTTTGAAGTGGTCTATCAAGTTTAGTATTTTTGGGAACATAAATAAAACTTCCACCCGAAAATACGCAACCATTTAAAGCTGCAAATTTATTATCTTTATTACTAACTAATTTTCCAAAATACTTTTTTACAAGGGAAGGATATTTTTTTATAGCATCATCAATTGATGTAAAAATAACATTCTTTTCTTCTAATTCTTTAATCATGTTATGATAAATTACTTCACTCTCGTATTGAACACCAATACCATCTAAGTTCTTTTCACTTTCAATAACACCTAGTCCTTTAAACTCGCATTGAATATTATTATCTACTAATTTCCAATTTTTTTGCATATCACCAGAACTTTTATAAAAAATTACTTTATCATAATCTATTTTATATTTTGGTCCAAAATCTGGATCTTTTAATTCTTGAAAATTTTTAAAACTTTCTTTTCGATAGTTATAAAAATAATCACTTTCCTCTTTTATCTTAGATATTTTTTCAATAGTATCTAAACTTAAACCAACAAGTTCTATTTTAATCTCCCCCTTAATCTTTTATTTCTTCTTATATTTATGACTATTTCTGTAATAATTAAATCAAGTATATATGCTCCTATAAAAATAAATAAAATTGTTAATAAAATAGTTACTAAAAGATTCCAAATACTATTATCAAAAATATGTAACATATCAAAATAATTAGATTTATAAAATCCTATAAAATCTATAATAGTTAAAAATATTGTAAATAATAATGCTTCTTTTAAATAAATTGTTTTTCTTCTTTTCCTATCACCTTTTAATGCTGTTATTGGAAGAACATTACCAGTTAAACTTTTTAAAGATTTACTTTTTCTTATTTCTGCTTTTTCTTTTTTCTTCTTTTCTTTTAATTTCTTTTTCTTATTTTTCTTATTTAATTCTTTTTGTTTTTCTTCCTTACTTAATCTTTCTTTTACTTTTAAATTCTTTAACCAATTAAAGAATTTTTTTATTAAACTTGGAATATTTTTTATTTTACATCCTAAAAATTTAATTCCTTTCCAAATACTTTTACATATTATAATTAAATAATTTTTAAGTTTAATAGCAATACTTAATAATACTAATAAAATTCTTCTTTTTAAAGATCTTCTTTTTATTTCTTCTTTTTGTCTTTCTTTTCTAACAACTAGTTTTTGTTTTTTTACTTCCCTTTTTTTATTATTTTTTTCTTTCTTTATTTTCTTGTTTTCTATAATTTTTTCTTGTCTTTTTTTATAATTATTCTTTTTAGGATCTTTTTTCCCTTTTACATCTTCTATTTTTTTAATATTTTTATTACTTGATTTAGGAGATGTTTTGATCTTTTTTGTATTAGTTTTTAGTTCATCTACTTTAGTATTTGTCTTTTTTTTAGTAGTATTTTTCTTATTAACACTATTTTTTTTAGTATTTGCCATAATATCACTTCCAACACGTATATTATATAAGAAAAGAAAAAATTTGACAAGTAATATAAATAATGTTAAAATGATTTTTGTTTAGGGGATTAGTTTAATGGTAAAATAGGGGTCTCCAAAACCTTAGATGGGAGTTCGATTCTCTCATCCCCTGCCATTTAGAAAAAAAGCAAAACACTAACTTTCATTCATTAGTGTTTTTTTTAATATAAATCTAGTTTTTCTTTAAATAATTAATTGCATCTTCTAAAGTTTCAACACTTACTAAATCAATTTTTAAATTAAAATCATTTTTGGTTTTTAAAGCTTCATCATAGTTTTTAGTTGGTACAAAGAAAATATCAGCTTTATCGTGGGATGCTCCAAGTAACTTATATTTTACTCCACCAATTTCTCCAACATGTCCCTCTTGATCAATCGTTCCTGTTCCAACAATTTTTCGTCCTTTAGTTAAATCTTCACTTATAAGTCTATCATAAATTGCAAGGGATAGCATTAATCCACCAGATGGTCCAGATTCATTCCAATGAAATGTTAAATTAATTTTAGGATCTACTTCATAGTCATATGTATTAACAAGATAAAGTCCAATAATTTTTTCATTATTTATTTCTTTTAACACAGCATAGCAAGTAATTTCTTTAGAATTTCTTTCCACCTTAACTGTTAATTTTTCTCCTACATTTAAACTTTTTAAGTATTCTTTATATTCTGAATTGTTCTTAATTTTGATTCCGTTAACACTTATTAATGTATCTCCAACCTCAATATCAGTATCACTTTCAGGACTTTTATAAATTACTTTATAATTTGATTGTCTTATCTCAATTTTTTTACCTGCCAACTTATAAGCATTAATAATTGCATGATCATTTGCTTCTTCTAAATATAATTTTTCTCGTTTGTCTATATCTTTTTGACTTTCTTGATCATTTAATTTTACTTTACTTATATTTTCTAAATCCCATGATTTAATAATTAAACTAAGTAAATATGTCGGAATAGTTGCATGCATTTCTTTTACATAAGCCATATTATAAGATCCAGTTTCATTTCCTTCTAAGTCAATTCTTTTTTTTAGATCAATCGTTCCTCCTCCAATATAAATATAAAAAGGAAGTCGATATGTTAAGATAACAAAAACTAAAATATAAATTAATAATTCTTTATAATTTTCTTTAATAAAACTCTTTATTTTTTCATAAACTTTATTAAACATGATATCACCTTCTAAATTATAGCAAAAATAAGGATATTTATGAATAAAAAATATAAAAATAATATAATTATTATAAGTTTACTTATTATTTTATTTGAAGTATTTGATCATACAAATACTATAAAAACAACTATTATAAATAGTTCTAAAATTTGGTTTTATAACTTAATACCAAGTATTTTTCCTATGTATATTTTACTTGATCTATTCATTAATTATAATGTTTTAGATACAATTTATTTTCTTTTTAAACCTATTAAAAAATTATTAAATTTAACTAAGGAATCATCCTACATTTTTTTATTATCTATTCTATCAGGATTTCCTAGTAATAGTAAATATATTTATTCATTTTTAGTTTCTAAAAATATTAGTTTAAATGATGCTAATCATTTACTTTTATTTACTCATTTTTCTAATCCAATCTTTATTTTAGAAAGTATAGGAGGATTTTTAAATAATAAAAAAATATCTTTTTTTATTTTAATAAGTCATTATTTAGGAAACTTTATAATAGCTTTTATCTTTCAAAATAAAAGTATTAGTTTAGAATCAAAAATAAAAAAGAAAGAAAAAAATAGTTTTGTAACTACTTTAACTTCTTCTATTTATAATACTATAAAAGTTCTAATACTACTTTATGGAATTATTACTATATTTATGATAATAACTTCTTTAATAAAAGTTAATTTTAATTTAAATCCATTTTTTAACTCTATTTTATGTGGAATTTTAGAAATGACAAGTGGAATATACTATGTATCTTTTTTATCTATTCCAATTCTTTATAAAAGTATTATTATTACTTTCTTTTTATCATTTGGAGGAATATGTATTCATATGCAAGTTATGAGTATTTTAAGTGATTATAAAATAAATTATTTATCATATTTTAAAGCAAGAATTATTCATGCTTTAATATCTTGCAGTATTTTATTTATAATTTTAAAATTATTTTGATATTATAAAATGTAATTTAATAGGCTCTTTTATATTTTTATGAGAAAAGACTATATCTAAACCATAATAATTAGATTCTTCTTCTAAATCGCTTGGATAAGTACTTACTCCATCAAAAGTTACTAAAGATCCTAAACTTCCTGGAACTAAATATTCTATTCCATCATAAATGATCCCAACTTCATGAATTATTGTTCCGTTTCTTTGAACATTTCGATCAATTATTTCTAAAGTAATTGTACTATTATCTTTTCTTGTTAGTATATATTTATTATCATCATTTTCTAGTTTTATAACTTCATTTCCATTTTCTAAAATATCATCATATATAACTTTAGTTACTGTATTTTTATAATTCATTATATCAGTAATTGTTTGTTCTTCAACACTCTTATCACGATATACATATGTAACACTTGTAATAGTTGCCATTATTGTAATTACAATAGCCATTGTTAAAATAAGTTCAATTGTTGTAAATCCTTTTTTATTCATATTCCACCTCGATTATATATTATATTATATAATAAGTATTCTAAAAAGTAAATTTATTTTAAATTAAAAGAAAAGTTATCTTTCTAACTCTTCTTCTATTCTTATAAGTTCATTATATTTACAAATTCTATCAGTTCTTGACATTGATCCAGTTTTAATCTGTCCTAGATCAAGCCCAACTGCAAGGGATGAAATTGTTGTATCCTCTGTTTCACCACTTCGATGTGAAATAATTGTTTTATAACCATTTTTTCTGGCAAGCTCTATTGTTTCAAGTGTTTCAGTAATTGTTCCAATTTGATTTACTTTTAATAAAATAGCATTTCCTGCATGATTATCAATTCCCATTTGAAGACATTTTTTATTAGTTACAAATAAATCATCTCCCACTAATTGAACTTTATCTCCTAACTTTTCAGTTATTTTTCTAAAGCCTTCCCAGTCATTTTCATCAACTGGATCTTCAATAGAAATAATAGGATATTTATTTACTAATTCTTGATAAAAATCAATTAGTTCATCTGTTGAAAGTATTTTTCCTTCACCTGCTAATTCATATTTTCCATCTTTATAAAACTCACTGGCAGCAACATCAATTGCAAGACAAACATCCTCTCCGGGAATATATCCTGCTTTCTTTATAGCTTCCATAATTAAATCAAATCCTTCTTGATTACTATTCAAATCTGGTGCAAATCCTCCTTCATCTCCAACTCCAGTTGATAAATTTCTTTCGTTTAAAACTTTTTTTAAATGATGAAATACTTCTGCACCTACTCTTATTCTTTCTTTAATAGTATCACGCATTGGAATAATCATAAATTCTTGAAAATCAAGTTTGTTATCAGCATGACATCCACCATTAATAATATTCATCATAGGCCTTGGTAAAGTTCTACCATTTCCAACATATTTATATAAAGGAATCCCTTCTGATATAGCACTTGCTTTCATTGCAGCCATTGAAATTCCAAGAATCGCATTTGCTCCAAACTTAGACTTGGTTTCGGTTCCATCAAGTTCGATCATTCGATAATCAAGTGTTTTTTGATCTTTTGCATCCATTCCAATCACAAGATCTCGTAAAGGTCCATTTACATTAGCAACCGCTTTTAAAACACCTTTTCCTAAATATCTTTCCCCACCATCACGAAGCTCTAAAGCTTCTCTTTCTCCAGTTGATGCTCCACTTGGAACTGATGCACGACCTACTACTCCATTTTCTAAGATGACATCAACTTCAACAGTTGGATTACCCCTTGAATCAAGTATTTCGCGTCCTATAACATTTTTAATTTTCATAATATCTCCTATCTATTTATTCTTACTCTTTATTTCTTGTAATTCAAATCGTTTTTTTTGTAAAACTTTTGGATATTTTTCACGATCTACTTCTGATATAAACATATCATATGGTCTAGCATACAAAAGTCCATCTCCATATAATGCTCTATAAATAACTAATTTTTCTTTTGTTTCAGAATGAATTGCTATATCTAAAACTAAATAATAATCTCCTTTAAAATGCTTATAAACTCTATTTTTTATAACTTCCATTTTTAAACTCCTTAACATATTTTTTAAATTCTGCTCCTCTTTCTTCACATTCTTTATATTGATCCCAAGAAGCACTAGCAGGACTAAGTAATATAATATCTTTTGCAGTTGCTAGTTCAATACTTTTTTGAAAACCATCTTTTAAATGTTCATATATAAAGTTTTCAATATGGTTATTATTAGCAAATTCCCTTACTCTTTCTCTACACTCTCCTATTCCAATAATTACTTTAACATATTTTAAATATGGTTTTAATTCATTAAAATCTTGTCCTCTTTCAAGTCCACCTAAAAATAGTATAATTGGATCATTAAAAGAAGATAAAGCAATTTGAGTACATTTAATATTAGTTGCTTCAGTATCATTATAAAATCTAATGTTCATAACTTCATCTACATATTCAAGTCTATGTTCAACTCCTTTAAAATATTTTAAAACCTTTCTTATAACTTCATTACTTACATTAAACTCTTTAGCAATCGTAATAGCACATAAAGCATTAGATACATTATGATCACCTTTTAAGAACATTTCAGATCTATCCATTATAAAATTATCTTTATAATAGAATTTATTATCTTTATAATAACTATCTTTTTTTTCTTTTAAAGAAACATACATTTTTTTAGATTTAATATCATTATTTTCTAAACTATCTAAATTATCATAATTAAGAATTGCTAAATCACTACTTGTTTGATTTTTAAATAACTTAAATTTAACATTTTTATAGTTTTCATAACTTCCAAAGAAATCTATATGAGCAGGACTTAAATTAGTAAGAAGAGCAATATTGGGTTTAAAATCAATGATATTCGCAAGTTGTTGACATGAAATTTCACTAACTATAATATCTCCACTTTTTACCTTATCTAATATACTACAAATAGGATATCCAATATTTCCAGCAAGATGTACAGGAAGATTTGCACTTTTTAAAATATTATAAGTTAATGTTGTTGTTGTTGTTTTTCCATTTGATCCTGTAATTGATATTATTGTAACATCTTTTGGTAACAAGTGATATGCAAGTTCTACTTCATTTATAACTGGTATATTTAATTTATTAGCAATTAATACATATTTATGATCGTTTCTAATGCCTGGATTTTTAATAATATAATCAAAAGTTTCATCAATTAAATCATCTGGATGACTTCCAAAAATACATGTTACTCCTAATTTTTTTAATTTTTTAATTTGTTCATGATTTAGTTTATCTGCACTATTATAATCATTTACAATAATTTCGCAATTTAACTTTTTTAATGTAAGACAAGCACTATAACCACTTCTCGCAAGTCCTAAAATTAATACTTTTTTATTTTCAAACATAATATTCTCCTTTTTATCTATAATACTATATTTTAATTATTTACATATTTATTTGACAGCAAATTAACATCTTTCATTTAATTATCTAAATGAACATCAAGTTGAGGATAAGGAATTGATATTTTATTTTTATCAAATTCAATTTTAATTGTTTCAAGTAATTCAAATCTTGCTTTCCAATAATCAGAATTTTTAACCCATATACGACATGTATATATTAAAGCACTATCTGCATGTTCTTTTAAAGCAATTAAAATTTCTTTATCATCTATTTTGTATTGACAATTATTTACTACATCAGTTAACACTTTCTTTACAAGTTCTAAATTACTTTTATAATCAACAGTAACAGTTATATCTAATAACCTTTCAGGGTATCTTGAATAATTTATAACTGTACTATTTGATAAGTTTCCATTAGGAATTACAATCATTTTATTATCATATGTAGAAAGTGTAGTATGAAAGATATTAATTTCTTTAACCGTTCCAGAATACGTTCCATTATCAATAAAGTCACCTACTCTAAATGGTTTAAAAATCATAATCAAAACGCCACCAGCAATATTTGAAAGTCCTCCTTGTAAAGCAAGGCCAAGTGCAAGACCAATTGATCCTATTAAGGTAATAATAGAAGTCATCGGAATACCCAACTCTCCCGCACAAGTAATTATTACTATACTTTTTAGTAAAATACTTATACAACTTGCCAAAAAGCTACCAGTAGTTTTTTCTAATTTATTAAATCCTTTTCCCTTCTTAATTCTTTTTAAAAGAAAATTAATAAGCTTAAACCCAATAACCAATATTACAATAGCAATTAAACTTCTTTTAGCTATATCAATTAAACCAGTTATTAACTCTTCTGATATTTTTTCCATAAATCTCCTTATAACTACAATAATATTCTATCTTTTTTTACTTTAATTTGCAATACTAAATATATTTATTAACTCTGATTACCAAATTACCATTTTTAGTTTGTTTTATTACTCCAACATATTTATATTTACCATATTTTCTAATACTAAAAATATCATTTTCATGTAATTTATAAGAATTATTAGTTAAAATATTATAATTTAATAATATATCTTTATTTTTCATTAAATCTTTTATTTTATTTCTATTTACTCCTATTAAATGAGAAATAATTGTATCAATTCTTTCACTTGATACAATTAAATCTTGTCCAAGATAACTTCTTTTAAAATCTTTTAATAAATTAATATCTCTTTCTTCTAAAGTAATATTTGTTTTTTTTATACTATGAAAATGATTTAAAAAATAATTTTTTATTTCATCAAGAACATATATATAATAGTGATTTTCTGTAATTATAATATCACCAAACATACTTTGATCTATTCCTAAAGAAAAAACTGATCCTAAAATATCTCTATGTTCTAATTTATCTTTACTTATAATTTCAAGTAAAGCTACTTGAGGCATTATA
>CAMVCF010000030.1:0-9906 GCA_947165945.1 uncultured Clostridia bacterium
TCTCCACTTAGTCTATTATTAACAAATTCATTTGTCTTTCCTGTCTCTTTATTAGATGTAATTATAATATATGGATTGTCACTAGAACCTGAGCCATCAGAGAAAGAGATTCCAGATTTTATGATTATGGAAGGGCGAGCGCCATACAGATTAATCGGACCAATGCGGCTACCGAGACCGTTGTAGCGCACGTCCCAAACGTTCGACGCATCATATGGATTTAATAACCAAAAATAGTAACCAATCTTTAAATAGCCATTACTATAACCAGACGCATTTTGATAACTTTTATAGTATTCATAATTATTTAGAAGTCCGACAGGCGAGATACTTGTTGGAATCATAGTAGATAATAATTCTTCATTTTGGTTGTATACAGCCGGTTTAGTACTTATTGTTGTATTCGCTGGCATCGTCGCATTCCAATATTTAGTTGTATCAATTACTTCATTATAATCTACTAATGTATCTAAGAAATCTTCATTTAACCACTGATACATATATGATTTTGCACCTGTATCGGTTTTATAAAACCAGGTTTCTGTATTTGGGTAATTGTAAGCAATACTTGTTATATTATTATCTGTAACTAGCTTCATTGATCCATCATTATAAATTGCTACTATTCTCCACATCTTGCCACTATACCAGACATAGTTGAAATCTATACATTCTTTTGTTCCTGATATATAAGTCATTGGATTTCCAAAATCATCAGTATCAGCTTTGGTTGTTTTATTTGCACATGTACCTGTTTTAACAGATGCAGCAAGTACTTTTTCACTTACAGGAATTGGAGTTAACTCTATTTCATTTTGACCTTCTTCTAAGTTAATTGGATATCCTGCAAGTCCTCCTATTCCAAATAGATTTATTGTTAAGGAATTTGCTCCTGTATTTTTAAATGTTAAAGTAAATGTTTTAGATGAAGTCATCTCGCCTTCTACAATATTATTTTGAAAGTCTGTTGGTGATTTTACAGTAAAAGTTGAATCACCACTTTTAGTATAATACATTTTATATCCTATTTCATTTAAATTAGTAGAATTTAAAGTTACATTTATAGTTTGTTCTCCTCCACTTGCTAAAGTAAATGAATTATTAGTAACATTTGTTGATAAAGTTAAATTAATTGTACCTGTTTTTAATACAACTACATTATTTTGAATTACAGTTACTTCAAATAATGCATAAGAATAATATAAGCTTAAAGCTAATATATTAATAAGAATTAATACTAATACAAATTTTTTATTTAAATTAATTTCTTTTCTTAAATTCATAACTCCTCCCAAAAGAAAATATAGTAGAACGACTTCTCTATTCTTATTTCATTCTACTATATTTTTAATATTATTTCAAGTCTTTTTTTAAATCATATAAAAAGTTTATGGCATCTATTGGAGTAGTTGTTAAGAGATCTAAATCTTTTATTTTTTTTATAGTTTTATCTTCTTCATGAAAATCAAATGTTGTTTGAATAACTTCTCTTTTTTTATTTTTATTTGATGTTTCATATGTATTTAATATTTCTTGAGCTTTTTTAATAACTGAATTTGGTAAATGAGCAAGAGAGGCAACATTTATTCCATAGCTTTTAGAAACTGATCCATCCATTACTTTATGTAAAAAAGTAATACTACCATTTTCTTCAATTGCTTCTACATGAACATTTTTTATTTTTTTTAGTTTTTTAGTAAGATCTGTTAATTCATGATAATGGGTTGAAAATAAAGTTTTTGCATGAATTTCATTATGAATATATTCAAGAATTGCATATGCAAGACTCATTCCATCATATGTTGCTGTACCACGTCCTAATTCATCAAATAAAATTAAACTATCACTTGTTGCATTTTCTAGTGCATAGTTAGCTTCTTTCATTTCAACCATAAAAGTTGATTCTCCACTTACTAAATCATCACTTGCACCAATTCGAGTGAATATTTTATCAAAAATTGGAATTGAACATGATCGACAAGGAACAAATGATCCTATTTGAGCCATTATAACAATAATTGCAAGTTGTCTCATATAAGTTGATTTACCAGCCATATTAGGACCTGTTATAAGTAAGCAATCAACATTATCCATAATAATATCATTAGGAACATAATCTGTTTTATTTACAGCTTCAACTACTGGATGACGACCGTCAATAATATTAATTTCATGATTATTATTAAATATAGGTCTTATTAACTTATATTTATCTGCAATAGTTGCTAAAGATATTAATACATCAACTTCTCCTAAAATATTACTTATTTCTTGAATATCAGATACTTTTTCCAAAACTTTATTTCTTATTTCATTAAATAGATTATATTCTAAAGAAATAATTTTTTCATCTGCTGTTGCTATTATTTGTTCTTTTTCTTTTAAAGACTGGGTTATATATCTTTCTCCTGTTGTAAGAGTTTGTTTTCTAATATAACCGAATTCATCTTTAATATCTTTAATACTTCCTTTAGATACTTCTATATAATAGCCAAATACTTTATTATAGCCAATTTTTAAATTCTTAATACCTGTTTTATTTCTTTCTTCTTGTTCTTGATTTAAAATAAAATCTTTACTATTATTTTTAATATCTCGAAGTTCATCAAGATCCTTGTTATAACCCTTCTTTATTAAATTACCTTCTTTTAAAGACAAAGGAGCATCTAAATTAATCGAATTATCAAGTAAATTTCTTATATCATCTAAAGTTTTTAATTTTTTATCATAATTAATTTTTTCAAGTTCATGATTTATTTCTGGTAAAATATTTAAAGATTTTAAAAGTTGAATCATATCTCTTGCATTTAAATTACCATAACTAATTCTTCCAATTAATCTTTCAAGATCATATATATCTAATAAATATTTAGATATATTTTCTTTAACTAAAAAGTTCTTTAAAAATAGTTCTATATAGTTAAATCTTCTTTCAATTATTTCTTTTGATCTAAATGGTGAAAGTAAATTTTGTTTTAAAAGTCTTCCACCCATTGCTGTTTTTGTTTTATCTAAAAACCATAAAAGAGAATTATTTTTAGTATTATCTCTAATTGTCTCAGTTAATTCTAAATTCTTTTTAGTATGAAAATCAAATAATAAATGTTCTTTTTCTTCTTTTTTTTCTACTTTTTTTAAATACTTTAACTTACTTTTTTTAGTCTCTGTAACATAAGTTAATAAATGTTTAATAGAAGTTAATAACCTCTTATCAGATACATCTTTATATATATTTAAATATTCAGGATACTCAATTATCTTATCAGTTATAGTTACTAAAAGATTATAAACCGTTTTTAAATTATAAAGTATTTCTCGATCAGTTGTACTACTAGAAATTATTTCTTTTATATTATAGTTTATTAATTCTCTATAAATACTTTCTTTATCTTTCAATAGAATTGTATTTATTTCACCTGTTGAAATGTCTGCATAAGTCATAGCAAAAGTATCGTCAAATTGATAAATACTTGCAATATAGTTATTATCCATTCCTGAAACATCATCCATAACAGTTCCTCGGGTTATTACTTGAACAACATCTCTTTCAACCATTCCACGAGATTCTTTAGGATCAGTTAATTGCTCACAGATTGCAACTTTATAACCTTTATCAATAAGTTTTGAAACATACCCTGAATAGGAATGATACGGAACTCCACACATAGGAACTCTTTCACTAAGCCCTGCATTTCTTCCAGTTAAAGTTAGACTAAGCTCTCTACTAGCAATTTCAGCATCTTCAAAAAACATTTCATAAAAATCTCCCAAGCGAAAAAAGATAATCGTATCTTCATAGTTATCTTTTATTTCCATATATTTTGCCATCATAGGAGCAAGTTTACTTCTATCTACTTCACATCTTTTCATATATCTCCCCTTATTTCTTATTATAGCAATAATAAGTTTATTTTTCAAAGAAGTAGCATTTTCTTGACATTTTATTTTTTATTTAAAACTATAAATTATTTTATAATATTATCTTTAAATAAACTGATAAATTCATTTTTTATTAATTCTTTATTAGCAATTCTTGTATCATTTATTGTATTTATTTTTTTAGTATAATATTTATCATTTTCTCTATCATAAATACTAAGATAAATAGTATGATTATCAATAGATTCATTAAACGGATCTTTATCTTTTATTGTTCCTGTTATTCCTACTCCATAACTTGATCTAGTATATAGGGAAATAGCTTTACTCATTGCTTTTGCACATTCAATACTATAAACTCCATATTTTTTGATTAATTCTTCATCTACTCCCATTTTAATTTTAAAATCATTACTATATGTTACCGCTCCAAATTTAAAGACTAAACTTGAGCCACTTATATTAGTAATACATGATGCAAGATATCCTCCACTACAAGATTCCATTGTACTTATTTGTTTATTAATACTTTTTAAATATTCAATAATTGTTTCCATAATTCTCCTTTAATTTACTTGTTCCATCTAAATAATTAATTTCTATATTATCTTCAACATTATAAATAAAAACATTAAATTTTAATCCTCGACCTTGATCTTCAACAGACATAGCTTCAATTTCTACACCAGTTGCAAGTAAATTATTTTTTTCAAATATAGGAGTTACTCTATATAAAACATGATTCTTAGTCTTTTTAATATAACTTGCTACCTGATTTTCAAATTCAAGCATTGTTCTTGCATTCATTGTTCTAGTACATGTAATTAAATTTTTAGGATTAGCATTTTCTCCAGTTAATTGAAATCCTATTAAATGGCATCTATTATATAAATATTTACCATCAACAAAATCATATTTTACAGTTTGCCATCCAGATGGCTTAATCATTCCAATTTTATCTCTTTCAACAGTTGGCATTAAATCTACTCCAATATTTGCAAAAGCAACACCACATCTACCAAGAATATCTAAATCACTATAATGTTCAAATGATGAAGTTGTAAAATACTCATCATCAAAAACTGGATTATTACCATTTATAAATATATACTTTTCTCCATTATACTCTGGAATATCTTCTAAAGCATAAGATTTAGTAAATGTATTTATTAAAACAAGTTCTATGTCATTTTTATAATAAGTTAAAAGACAAAAAACAAGAATAATTAAAATACTTTTAAAAAAACTTTTCTTTTTCTTTTTATATCTTGCCAAATTGATCACACTACTTTCTTTTATAGAATACAAAAAAAAATTAAATTTGTCAAAAAAGATATTAAAACTTACTCATATTATTGGTTTTTAAAAGAAAAATAAAGTAAATATCTCATTAACTATTTGCTAATTGGGTTATTTACTTTACTAAAAAAATTATTAGAAATCTTATGCCTTATAATATCTTTGGTTTCTACTTGTCGGGTTATCTGGATTTGTCATTTTAATCAATCCATTTTCTATAGCAGGTTTTAAATAATTTTGTCGAAATGATTTTTTCGATTTAAGACCAATTTTTTCAAGTAATTCATTAGATGTCATCGGAATATTCTCGTCCATTATATCCAAAAGTTTTTTTACATAGATACTAGTATAATTAGAAGATTTTTTTGCACTTTCTACTAACTTGGTTAATACTTCATTAATCATTTTAAGCATAAATTCTATAAATAATGTTGATTCTCCTGATAAATTACAACTTTGAATTGCATTGTAATAATCTTCTTGATATTCTTTTATTTCAGTTTCAATCGGTACATACTCAAATATTTCTTCCCATTTTGATAAAATTACATTTTGCCATAACCTCACCATTCTCCCATTACCATCACTAAATGGATGTATAAATACAAATTCATAATGGAACACTGATGATAATATAAGTGGATGTATTTTATTTTCATTTTTTTTCATCCATGTAAATAACTGAGACATAAGTGTATCCACCATTTCAGGTTTAGGAGCGACAAATATACATTTATTTCCATCAAATACTCCTTCATCTCCAGTTCTAAATTCTCCACTTTCATCAACAGTTAAATAAGTCATAATCCCATGAATTTTTTTTAAATCATCAATTGAATATGGGTTAATATCTTTAATCATATCATATGCTTTATAAGCATTTTTTACTTCTTGAATTTCCTTTTGTGGTCCTATAACTAGTTTTCCATTAATAATATCTTTTACTTGATTTAATGATAATGAATTTGCTTCTATTGCAAGTGAGGAATGAATAGATCGTATTCTATTATTTCTTCTTAAAATTGGCATTTTGTTCAAATCCTTGTAATTATCTAACTGCCCAATTTTTTTCATTATATCACTAATAAATACTAGCATTGTATTTGTAATAACAAATGGCGGAACATAATTATCCATAAAGTCACCTCATTTTTCATATAATTATTATACTATTTTTAAGAGAAATAGTCAATATTTCTTAGGTGTTTTCTTGGGTATTTTCTTGGGTCATGTAAATACAATTATATATAGTTTACTCAAATTATTTGATTAAAAAAATAGGAAATAAATTCCTATTCCATACTTTCTAACATTTTTATTATACTAATACCATACCCTTTTGTATTATCACTAATTACAGTATGAGTAACAGCACCTATTATTTTATTATTTTGAATAATAGGAGAACCACTCATTCCTTTTACAATACCTCCTGTTTTTTCTAATAATTTTGAATCTTTTATTTCAAATAAAATATTTTTAGTAGGACTTGATTTATCAATATTTAAAATTTCAATATTAAACTCTTCTACTTTATTTTCTTCTAAAGTTGTTTTTATATAAGCATTACCAATTTGTATTTCATCAATACTTGCAACTTCTATAATGTTATTTTTATCATATTCTTTGGTATATGTTCCATAAATACCAGTTTCTAAATTCTTTTCAATAGTTCCATAATTAGTATCAAAATAAAATTTAGCATTCTTTTCTCCTGTTTTTCCATCTAAACTTCTATCAATACCAGAAACTATTGCTTTAAATATTTTGCCATCCTTTACCTCAAACTTGGTATTTGATTTACTATCTGTAATTGAATGACCCAATGCACCATATTTATTTGTTGTTGGATCTATATAAGTCAAAGTACCAATTCCGGTTACACTATCTTTTACATAAAGACCTGTTTTAAAAACACCATTTTCATCTTTTACTAAATTAATAGTTGTATTTAATAATTTATTATTTCGAATAAATCCAATTTTTAAAGACATATCAGAGTTTTTAGTATCAACAAGAGCAATCATATCATTAATTGAATCTATTTCTTGATCATTAATAGATACAATTCTATCACCAATTGCTAAATCATTTTTTAAACCAATATCATAAAATCCTACAATTAATATTCCACGACTTCTAATATTAATTCCTAAATTTTCTCCTCCAGGAATTAAATATTTAGAATAAGCAAGAGCATTTAAGGGAAGTATAATTAATGTTAAAAAAAGTATTAGTAGTCGTTTTTTAAAATTCATAAAATCACTCCTACAATACTATTATGGTAATTTTTTATTTATTCAAAAGCTCCAATATTTTACTTTGCAAGACTTGTTCGGTAAAACCAAAATATTCTAATAACTCCTCTTTAGTTCCTAATTCGCCAAAAGTACTAATTCCAATTACATTTTGAGTTAAATCATAGAAATATTCTGGACTTGATAAAGTAATTGCAATTGTTTTTTTACCATTTAATAAACTCAAGTTATCTATATTTTTTTTACAAGGTACGCTAAATACTTTGGAATCTATTCCTATTTCTTTTAAATTTTTAGCAACATTCAAAACAATTTCTAATTCTTCTCCATTACTAATTAAATTTATATAATCTTCTGTCTCATTTTTTAAAACTTCATATATACCTAATTCTACTCCACTAGATTTGGTATTTAAAGATATATTTTTATTATCCTTTGGAAGAATTAAACAAGATGGACTATTATTTTTAAATATTTCTATATAGCATCCTATTAATTCATTTAAATCAAATGGTCTATAAACTTTTAAATTAGGAATAAGTTCTAATGATGGAAGTTGTTCAATGGGTTTATGAAGTATTTCACCTTCTTCGACTAAAACCGAATCATGAGTAAAAATATAAAAAACTCCTAAATTCATCATAGCACTTTCTCTAATACTTGGTCTCATATAATCTGAAAAAGCTAAAAAGGTACTTACAAATGGTCTAAATCCTAACAAAGCCATTCCATTAATAATAGCACCACTGGCTTCTTCCCTAATTCCAAAAGCAATATTCCGTCCTAGTTGATTAGAATTACTAAAAAGTTCATAATTATTTAAATAGGTTTTACAAGATGACGAAAGATCAGTACTTCCTCCTATTAATAAATCAAAATTCAAAGAAATATAGTTTAAAATTTCTTGAGATAAATCTCTTAAATCTTTTTCATTATAATCTATCTCTAAATTCTTTAAAGAGAATGTATTTTCATGATTTATTAATTTATCTATAAAAGTTTTATCTTCTAATTTTTGGTATTTTTTTTGAAAACTTAAACTAACAACTTTACCTCTTTCTAAAACTTTATTTCTAAAGTCTTCTATTACATCTTTATTAACAGTAAAATTAGATGGTAATAATCCAAGCTTTTCTTTTATCTCAAGAATTTCTTCATTAGTTAGTATTTTGTTATGAAGAAGATTTGATCTTTCATAATTAGAAGAATAACCTATCTTAGTTTTAACTACAATAATAGTTGGTCGGGAAGAATTTTTGGCACTTATAATAGCATCATTTATATTTTTTATATTAGATTCAATTTCAATCACATTAAAGTTTATACTTTCAAATCTTTTTTGAATATCTTCAATAGTTGTTGTTTTTAAACTATTATCAAGGGTTACTTCATTACTATCTAATAATATAATTAATTTATTTAAATTCCATGTTCCAGCAAGACTTAATGCTTCATAAGTAATTCCTTCTTCTAGTTCTCCATCTCCACATAAAACATATGTATAATAATCTAATAATCCATTAGTTTTTTTATTTAAGTATTCACGACTTAAAGCCACTCCAACACTTGTACCAATTCCTTGCCCAAAAAGCCCTCCTGAAAATTCTACTAAAGGTATTTTTGATCCAATTCGTTTTAAATTTTTTAAGTCATCTATAGTTAGTAAATCTAAAAAATAATCAATTCCATATAGTAAAGGTGCTGCATGTCCTATAGATAAAATAAATCTATCTCGATTTATGAAATCTAAATTATCAAGATCTATATTCATATGATATTTAAAAAGAGTATAGATTATTTCTGCTGTACCAAGAGCTATTCCACCATCCCCACTTAAAGAGTTAGCAATCATATCAAGAGCAATTCCTCTTAAATTATTAACTCCTTTATTATCTAGATCTAAATTTAACAATTCATTTTCTTTATTTCCTAAATTAAGCATATATCCTCCTAAGATTATTTTAACAAATAATAGAAAAAATAGAAAGAGTTTCTTTCTATTTATTCCATCATATCTTCGAAGTCACAACACATGTCTTTTTCTAAAGACATCATTTTTTTCTTTGTTCTAGGACTAAGAACATAATTATAAATTAAAAGTCCACTACCAATAATAGCCCCTGTTAGTCCTATAATCATTCCTTTTTTCATTTTATCACCCATTCTCAAAAATATGATAGGTACTATATGTACCTCTTATAGTATAAGAAAAAATTTTAAAAATATACTTAATTTTAAGATTTTTTTAAAATTTATAATATCTTTATAGCTTTCTAAATACTGTCTATTATATTTTATATCTTTCTCTTATTTTATCTTTTAAATTAGTTTTTCGATAACCCATTTTGTCATTACTAGTAGCATAGTCTAATGCATCTTTTTCTCCAATTAAAATTAATTTATTTTTACTTCTTGTAACTCCTGTATAAATTAATTTTTGATATAACATTCTTCCATATTCTTTTAAAAC
>CAMVCF010000031.1:0-8010 GCA_947165945.1 uncultured Clostridia bacterium
GAATTTACATATCAAATAGATTGTTTAAATAAGATAAAATACAATGGACAAAAAAGATCGTATCAGATAATTTTTGAAGATACAAATTCAGTTTATTCTTATAGTTTTAAAAATGGTGAATTGATAGAAGATTTAGATATTAATGATGTTTCTTATTATGAGTTTTCAAATATTTATTTTCTAAAAAGAGTTTTAAAAAATAGTAAACTTATTTCTGAAACAAGTTTTATAGAAGAAGAAAAATATTTATATAATTATAAGATAGATAGTGCTTTATTAAATACTCTTATTAAAGAAGAGATAACAAGAGATGACAGTCTTATTACTATAAAAACTAATTCTTTAAAACAAATTGAAGACATTAAAATAGAATTAGCAAGTGACTCAAGCTGTAACCTTGAAATAGAAATAGGAGATTATGATGAATAAGATAGTACTAATAGATGGAAATAATTTAGTTTTTCGTAGTTATTATGCAACAGCTTATAGTGGTAGTTTAATGAAAAATTCTAAAGATTTTCCAACCAATGCATTATATGGACTTATTAATATGCTAAATAAAATAATTCATGAAGAAAATCCTACTCATATTATGATTGCTTTTGATAAAGGAAAAACTTTTCGTCATCAAGAATATGAAAATTATAAAGCAGGAAGAGATGAAACTCCAATTGAACTTAAAATGCAATTTAATGTTGCTAAAGATCTTGTTGATGCAATGGGAATTAAATATTTTGAAATTGATAATTATGAGGCGGATGATATAATAGGAACATTTGCAGCTTTTATAGATAAAACAGATAATTTAGAAGGATTAATTGTAAGTAGTGATAAAGATTTAATTCAATTAATTAGTGATAAAGTATCAATGAAATTATTAAAAAGTAATGATTCAATAAAGATGGATAAAAGTAAATTTCAGGAAGTATATGGAATTGATGATCCTATTAAAATGATAGATTTAAAGAGTTTAATGGGAGATAGTAGTGATAATATTCCAGGAGTTAAAGGAATAGGAGAAAAAACAGCAATTTCTTTGATTCAAAAATATAAAGATCTAGATGGAGTTTATAATAATTTAGAAAATATTAGTCCTGGTATGCAAAAAAAATTAATAGATGATAAAGAAAATGCTTATATGAGTTATCATCTTGCAACTATTTATAAAGAAGTACCAATTACTATTAACTTAGAAGAAATTGAATATAAAGGAATTCATGTTGGTGATTATACTAAATTACTTACTGAACTTGAGTTTTATTCTTTATTAAAAAAAATGAATTTGAAAGAAGTTGTTGAAGATATTTCTTTTAAAACAATTAATAGTTTAGATGAATTAAAATTAGAAGAACCATATGGAATTTATTTAGAAACTTTAGGATTTAATTATCATACCGATATACCTTTAGGGGTAAGTGTTACAGATAAATCAGGATCATATTATATTCCTTTTAAGTTATTAGAAAATTCAACTATATTTAATGATCAAAAACAAAAATATACTTATGATTTAAAAAAAATGTTATATGTTTTTGATAGATTTAACATTAAAATAGATAAAAAAATAGATGATATAATGTTAATGGGTTATTTATTAAATAAAAATATCAAAACAGATATTGCAAGTCTTGCTAATACATTTGGATATAATATTCGTTTTTATGATAAACTATATGGAACTGAGTTAACAATTAAATATCCTCACAATGAAGATTATAAAAATGATGTGGTATTAAAATCAAAATTTTTATACCTTGAACATCAAAGTTTTAAAGAAGAACTAGAAAAAGAAGAAATGGTTTCTCTTTACAAAAATATAGAACTTCCTTTAAGTTATGTATTAAAAAAAATGGAAGAAAATGGTTTTTTAGTAGATAAAAATTATTTAAATGAATTTGGAAATGAATTAGATTTAAATTTAAAAAAATTAGAAAATATGATTTATACATTAGCTGGTATGGAGTTTAAAATTTTATCTCCTAAACAATTAAGTGAAGTATTGTTTGATAAATTAAAAATTCCATATCCAAAAAGAACTAAAGGAAATTATTCAACTAGTAAAGATATTATGGATCTTTTAAAAGATAAATATGAAATAATTAATTTAATTTTAGATTATAGAACTCTTTCAAAAATGAAATCAAATTATGTTACAGGATTAATTGATGAAATAGATAAAGATGGAAAAATTCATACAATTTATAATCAAACTTTAACCAAAACTGGAAGATTATCATCAGAAAGACCTAATTTACAAAATATTCCAATTCGAGATGAAATTGGAAAATTAATTAGAAAAGCATTTATTCCATCTAAAAAAAATAATAAAATAGCATCATTTGATTATTCTCAGATTGAACTTCGAGTATTTGCTCATATGGCAAATGCTACTGATATGATTGATGCTTTTAAAAATGGAGTAGATATTCATACCAAAACAGCAAGTCAAATCTTTCATGTTGATGCAAATAGTGTTACTAAAGATATGCGAAGAAAAGCTAAAGCAGTAAACTTTGGAATAATATATGGAATATCTTCATTTGGATTATCTGAAGATTTAAAAATTAATGTTGATGAAGCTAAGCACTTTATTGAAGATTATTTAAAAGCTTTTCCAACTATCAAAGATTATATGAATAAACTTGTTATGGATGCTTATAAGAATGGTTATGTAAAAACTTTAATGAATCGAAAAAGAGTAATAGATGAAATTAATAATAAAAATTATATTATTAGACAAAGTGGAGAAAGAATGGCTATGAATGCTCCTATTCAAGGAACAGCTGCTGATATTTTAAAGAAAGCTATGGTTGAAATTGATAGAGAAATGGAAAAATTAAATTTAAAAAGTAAAATGCTTGTTCAAGTTCATGATGAACTTGTCTTTGAAGTAGAAGAATCTGAAGAAAAAATATTAAAAGAAATGGTTTTAAATATTATGGAAAATACCTATAAATTAAATGTACCTCTTGAAGTTGCTTATGAAATAGGTTATAATTGGTATGATGCAAAGTAGAGGAGGATTTATGAATCAAAAAAGAGTAGAAGATATTTTATTAATAAGAGATATTCGTGAAAGTATTAGAAATTCATCTTTTGAACCGGAAGAAAAGGAAGTTTTAAAAACAATCCTAAATTATTTAGAAGATGATATTAGTATGGATATTCAAAATAGTTATCAGGCAAAAGATACAGAAGAAGAATTAGGAATTGAGTCGTATGTTGATGTTGTTGAAATTCCACATGATCAGACGGATTCACGTTATATCCAGTATAAAGATCTAACAGAATTAGACTTTATGTTTACAATATCTAGTATTTTAGTATCTTTTGATCAATTATTTAAAGATTTAGATAACAAAAAGAAAGATATAATTTTAAAAGCATTGAGAAAATATACAAAAGATTTATCACTTGATCTTCAAAGAAGAAAAAATAGTAGAAATCTTTATGAAAATGAATTAAAAGATAATCTCAAATAAAAGAGTGAAGGCTCTTTTTTTTTACAGTTGACATTTTTTTCTAAAAAATTTCTATTTCTAATTGTAAAATTTAATAATTCATGATACTATATTAATATACGGAGGTTAGTATGGAAGATAAAGATAGATTACATGATGAAGAAGAAAAGTATGAATACTATTATGAAGATGAAGAAGCTAAAAAAAGAGTTCCTACATTCCTTTTATTATGTTTAATTACAACTTTTGGTGTATTAATTGCTTTAGGATTATCTCTTTCAGCAGTTCAATTACTAGGTTCTAATGAAACAATTAATACTTTAATTTCTAGTATAAAAGGTGATGATAATAAAGATAAATATATTATTACTTATGTAGAAAATACTGGAGATTATTCAAAAGATAGTGTAAAAGATGGAGGACTATATATATCTAGTGCTAAATTTTTAAGATCAACAAATGGTGGTAGTGGTGTAGTTACTTATTATGGTGGTTTGATGGTTACAACTAAAACAACTTTTAAAGAAAAAAGTTCAACTGTAACTTATCAAATTGTGATTAAAAATGACTCATCTATATCAAAAACTTTCCATGAATTATTTTATAACAAAGATGGTAATGTAAAATATACTTTATCTGGTATTAAAGATGGAGATGTAGTTGCAGCCGGAAAATCTGTTACAGCATATTTAACTGTTGAATATACAGGAAGTAGAGATAAATTTCCTGAGACCGTAGAATCATCTCTTAACTTAGGTTTTCAAAAAAATGGTGGAGGCATTTATATTGATAATGCCGAGTTTTATAAAGGAACTGGTGATGCAACTGGTACAGTTACTTATTATGGTGGATTAACTCTAACAACTAAAACAAAATTTCCTAGTAAAAGTTCAACTGTAACGTATGAAATAACTTTAAAAAATAGTTCATCTGAATCAGAAATATTTACTGGAATAAATTATAATCAAGAAGGTAATGTAAAGTATACATTAACAGGCATTAATGAAGGAGATACATTAACAGGTGGAGAAAGTAAGGTAGTTTACTTAACTGTTGAATATATAGGGCCTGATGATACATTTCCTAAAACGATCGAGTCAACTACTAATTTTAATGTAAAAAAAGCTGATGGTGGTATTTATATTGAAAAAGCTGAGTTTTATAAAGGAACTGGTGATGCAACTGGTACAGTTACTTATTATGGCGGATTAATGTTAACCACTAAAACAAAATTTCCTGATAAAAGTTCAACTGTAACATATGAAATAACCTTAAAAAATAGTTCACCAGAAGCAGAAAAGTTTACTGGAATAAAATATAATCAAGAAGGTAATGTAAAATATACTTTATCAGGTATAGATAACGGATATATTTTTTCAGGAGGAGAAAGTAAAGTAGTTTATTTAATTGTTGAATATATAGGAGTGTATGATCCAGAGGGTGAAATAGAATCATCAATTAGTTTTGATTTTATTGATTTTGGTGTTAGTACAGAAGAAAGAGGAATATATTTAATAAACCAATTTCCAACTAAAGATGAAGTAGGCAAATTATTTCAAGGAAAAAATTATGTTTTCAATTTTGCACTTTTAGTAGGAAAGAAAACAGCTGGAGCCTATTATGAATTAACAGCTGTTGAAAATAATGACAATACTTTAAATCCAAGCTTTGTAAAACTTTACCTAGAAAAAAATGGTGAGGGAGTAGACATGTCATATAGAGCAAATAATCGAGTAAAAGTATTTACAGAATATCAAAAAAGTGAACATGCAGAGGCTGTTGGAAGAGTAATTTATAAAGGATATGTAACTGAAGAGGATGCTAAAGTTGGAAAAATAGATTTTGTTATGCGTATGTGGGTTTCAGAAGATGTTGTACTTGATAATGAGACCGCTGCTACTTATTTCAATAAAATATTTGGAGTAAAAGTTAATACATATGCAATGTTTGAAAGGTGACGTATGAAAAAAGATAAAGAAATAGATACATTCAAAAAAATTAAATGGTGGTTTAATTTTGTAACTACAGTTATTATGAATTCAATTATTGTCATCTTAGTTTTAGTTGGAATTTTATTCTTAGCTTATTATATTGATGTAGTTAAAAATTCTAATAATGGGAAATGGCAACCACCTTTATATCAAGCTTATGTAATTATAAGTCAAAGTATGGAACCTACTATTCACGTTCAGGATGCAATTGTAACTAAAAGAGTTGATAATTTACAAATTGGTGATGTTTGTACATACTTATCTAAAAATCCAAGTTATTTTGGTATTATGATAACTCATAGAATTATAGGAACTGATATTGATAAAAATGGCGAGAAAGTTTATATTTTTAAAGGAGATAATAACTATTCTGCTGATCCATTACCAGTTAGTAAAGATCAAATCTATGGAAAAGTAGTTATGAGAATTCCAAAGATTGGATATGTTCAATACTTCTTATCAAATGCATATGGTTGGATTATTGCAATTGTTATTCCATGTGTTGGTATTATAACTTTTGATATTTTAAAATTAATAAAAAGTTTTCAAAATGACAAAAGAAAAAAAAGAGGTGGTAAGGAGTGAAAAATAAGGTATTACTAGTTTGTGCAGCAATTTTACTATTAATCTTTTTAACATTTGGAACGTATGTATGGTATTTATATTTTTTAAGAGCAAGCTCAGGATATGCCGTTGATAGTAAAAAACAATTTACTCAATACGAAGGACTCGTTTTGATAGATAATGGTGATGCAGTATATGATACAGATGCTAAAAGTTTACATGATGATAATTTGGAAAATGTTCCTGATTACAAGTTTCAAGTAGTAAATACTAAAAATTCGAATGAAGACTATAATTTATATATTGAAGATTTACCACTTAATCTTGTAAATGATGGATGTACAGAAGATACTTTACTATCAAGAAAAGATTTAAAGTATCAGTTAAGTTTAAATGGAAATATTATTAAAGAAGGGTTAATGGATACAATTAATGATAATATTTTAGATTCAAGAACAATTCTTGCCAAAGAAACTAATTATTATACTTTAAAAATATATATTCATGATGAGGCGTTAGATTGGTTTTCTAAACATTATCATTATCAAATCAAATTAAATAGGTGATTTATGAAAAGTTTTATAAGAAATTATTTAAAAATATTGGCACTTACAATTACAGCTTTGGTTTTTGTTTTAACAAGTTTCTATTTTATAATGAATTATTATCATTCTGAAGAATTAAAAAGACAGATTTATATAAGTGAAAATGATATAAATTACAAGAATTATAAAGAAAAACTTGCATCAATTAATACTAATCTAATCAAATTTAGAAATATTAAAAATCCAAGCAATGATGATCGAAAGATGTATGATCGTTTAGTTACTTGCTATAATTCACTAGATTCATTTGGAACTTTATCTAAAATGAATGTAAATACTTATCATTCATCAAAAGAAATTCATGATTTAGGATCAAAATTTGAATCTTATGTTTTAAATAATTGTTGGGCAACAAATTTAAGCTTTTTAAAGCAAGATGATGTTCCAGAAAAATACAAAGCTGTTGCACCATTTATTTCAAATTATGTAAATACTATTTCAAGTCAAATTGATAACAGTTTATCTGAAATAGAAAACAATGGTAGCTATTTTTATTCAACTAATATATCATCAGCAACAATTAGAAATTATTTAACAAGTGATTATTCTATGATTGCAAGATCTTATAATGACTTTGCTTCTATTGTATTAGAATTATCTTTAATGATATCAAATGGAGGTAATAATGGTTAAACTATTAAATAAACTATTGATTATTTTAAAAAACAATTTCTTACCAATTAATTTACTTGCAAGTATTTATATTGTTATCTTTATGTTCAAAAGATTAGCTAAAGATGTATTTGGTCAAAATTTAATGGAATTTTTAGCAATAGTATTCCCTTACTTTTTACTTTTAATTTTAAATATAGTAAATATCTTTTTAAAACAAAAAAGTGTTAATGATAATTTATTTTATAATGCAACAAGTTTCTTTGTATCAATTACTATTTTAATATTTTGTTATAGAGCTTTATTTGATAAAAATATGTTTCTATGGTATAAGTATGGCTATAATATTAACTTTAATTATTTTTCAGATCAAATTGCAGCTATTAAAGTAATGTTATATGGATTATCTATTGGAAATATTTTACTAATGATATCGAATTATTTACAAGATAATAAAAATGAATAAAATAAAAAAATAAAAACATAATGATTTTAGGTGATCATATGTTTTTATTTTTCTTTCATATATTAGTTTCTATGTTTATAATTTTTACTACGTTTCATATCTTTAATAAAAAAGCAATTGGTATTTTGGAAGTTTTAGTATTATTATTTTTATTTCAAACTTGTATTAATTCAATTAATAATAAAAATATTTTAGAAAATATTATTATTTCTTTATTTATTATTTTAAATTATTATTTATATATTTTTTTATATCAAAAATCTATAACTAAAAAAATATATACTAAAGATAAAATATTAATTAATCGTGGA
>CAMVCF010000032.1:0-6360 GCA_947165945.1 uncultured Clostridia bacterium
CTCTCTCAAGGTGGCAACTGCAAAGACAATGTTTTTATATATAACTAATACAGATCCATAGCTATCTTGAAAATTTTCAACACTTTTCTTAAATTTTACATTAGTAAATATATTTCGTATTTGTTTTGGAGTTGCATTAGTAGTAATATCAACATCATTTGATTCTATTCCAAGCAGATAATCTCTTACAAAACCACCTACTATATATGCTTTATATCCTTGTTCTTCAATTTTTCTTAGAAACTCTAAAGAAAGAGTTAATATTAAATTTTTTTTCAAATAAATCACCTATACTAAAAAACTAAAAAGTTTTCACTTTTTAGTTAACTTCGTTTTTAAGTTGTGTTCCTGCTTTAAATGTTACTGCATTACGAGCTGGAATCTTAACTTCAGCACCAGTTTGTGGATTACGTCCAACACGAGCACTTCTTTTTGAAACACCAAATGTTCCAAATCCGATTAAAGTTATCTTATCCCCTTTCTTTAATGCCTTTGTAATTGCACCAAATGTTGCATCGATTGCTCTTGTTGCATCTGCTTTAGTTAATCCTGCTTTAGCTGCAACAGCTTCTACTAATTCAACTTTTTTCATTATGTTCCTCCTTTATAAGTGAATCATTCAAGCATATTATCATGCTTACATATACAAATTATCATAAATGAAAATATAAATCAACACTTTTTACCTAATTTTTACTATTTATTTTACAGCTTTACTTTTTTTGACTGTTCTTGGTTTAGTATTAGAAGTTTTATTACTTGTTTTACTACTTGTTTTTGTATTAGAACTTACTTTTTTATTAACTTTTTTTATAATTTCATCTTGCATAACTTCATCTATTGATAAATCTTTATCTTTTTTTATACTTGATTCTTTAATTTTAATTATTTCTACATCTCTTTCTTTTAAAATATAGAATAAAATTATAATAATGATTAACATAATAATTGAAATAATTATATTACTTAATAGCATATTAACAATAAAAATAATTTCATATTCTCTTAAAGAAATTAATAAATAAATAACTGAGTTTAAAAACATAGATCCTAGTAATCCTATTACAAGTCCATATAATTCTTTTTGATATTGTTTAAAATTATCATAAATATAAATTAATAAACAATGTGAAAGAATAAATGCTAAAACATACCCCAAAATATTCATTTCATCTACTTGAAATAAACCATTTACATAAGTACTACTATCAGGCATTAATGTTTGAGTTCCAAGATTAGTTGCTACTACATAGCTAATTGGCATTAATAGTTGAATAATACTAGAAACTAAAATAGCACGATATGCATCTTTTTTATCTCCTAAATTCATAATTAATAAAGTACACAAAAACGTAAATGGAAAAGTAATAAAATTTACCGATATAGTAATATCCATGAAATTTGTTAATTTTAATCCTATAATATTTGAAATAACTAGTAATACTGCAAGTAAACTAATAAAAAATGTTTTTTTAAATTCTCTATTCATATTTCCTCCTATTCTAATTAATTATATAATAGAGATTTTTTCTTGTAAAGTAATTTTCAAAAAATTATTGATAAAAAAATACAAATTTGTTAAAATAAAAAAGAATAGGAGTTGAGTTATGGATGCTATTATTTTTCTTGTTTTGTTAGTTGCTGTTATATTCTTTTTTAAAAGATTTTCTAATACAGTTTTCTTTATTGCTATTATAGATATCTTTTTAAGAATTTTAACTTTTTTAAAAAATAATACATTTCAAGAAATTAAAGAATTTTTAGGGAAATATTTTCCTGAGAACATTCCAAATATTATAGGAAAGTATGCAAAAGGTGATCTATATACTATTCTTGTTTGGATCTATGTTATCTTTATGGCAATTTTCTTATACTATGTAGTTCGAATTTTCATTAAAAGAAAGAAGTTTTAATTGCTTCTTTCTATTTTTTTACTCTAATAATTGTATTTCTTATATTAAATAAAAGAGTTATATCGGATGTTTCTGGTATTTCTAAAATAATTGTATTTTCTTTATAGTTAACTGGTGTAACATTTTCTATTTCACTTTGAGAAATAGATTTATTACCTTCTATATTTAAAAACTTAAATATATCTTTATTACCATCATAATCTATTTTTAAAAGACTTTTGCCTTTTTTAGCAACAATTGATGCATTATATGTATTACATATTTCTTTTTCACATTTTGAATAAGAATAATTTTCAAGTTCTACTGTTTCATAATTAAAAATAGTAAAAATGCCTTCTTGATATAATGTTTTTTCTAAAGATATAGGATCATTTAAAGAATATACTCCTAAATCTTGTTCTTTAAAAGAATATGGATTTAATAGATAATCTTTATAATAAAAAATTGCTTCCTCACCTACTTCTTTAACTCCTTCATATAATTCAAATACTATATCATTTGATATATTATCAACTTCAAATATTAAAATATATTTATTTGTTGTATTAGGTAAAAAGATTTGATTTTTATAAACATTTCCTAAATCTTCAAACTTAGAAGCCATATTATTTTTAGAATAATAATAACTATCTTGAACTTTTAATCTGGAATTATTTAATTCATACTTATACTTTTCTGAAGTATTATTAACAACTTCAACTTCTACAACACAGTAATACTTATCTTTTTTTATTATATTTCCATAGAAATCCTTATCAGTTAAATATGATCTTTTGACAGTATAATACAAGTCATTAAAAAATATATAATCTTTCTCTTGATAAACTTTATCAGTAACTAAAGATCGATAAGCAATATAAGCACTTGTTGAAAATAAAATCATTATTAAAAATATTGTAAGAACAAAAGAGTTTTCTTTTATATAATATTTAAAATTACGTTTTCTTCTTCTAACAAAATTACTAATATTTTCATAATCAATATTACTAGAAACTTCTATTTCTTCTCGATCCTCATCACTTATATCTAAATCTTTTAAATCTTTTTCAAAATTAAATTTTCGAACATTAAACCCAAATCCTCTAACAAATGCAACAACAAGAAAAATATAATTTACATAATAAAGTATTCGACTTAAATCTCGAAATAAAACTAATGATTGATTATTATAAGATGTAAATTCTAAATTATTAAAAACAGATAAAAAGAAAAGATATAAAACAAAAGATAAACTATAAAAAATAATAGCCATTAGGTAATAAAGAACTTTTTTTTCTTTTTGCTTCATTAAAAAATAAATTAGTAAAAATAATCCTACTAAAAGAATTGCTATTACTATCATAATTGGATTTATATATTTTAAAGCTAGATTTTCTATGTAAGTATAAGTTCCTGTACTAGAAAAATCTTTAAAAAATTCAAAAATATTTTTAGTTCTAAATAATAAATATAAAATTCCAAAGAAAAGGATTAAGTGTATAACCTTAAAATATTTTATTAAAAAAGCATATGGTTTTCTAATTATCATTATATCCCTCTATTCTAGATTGATTATACTATAAATTATTTAAAAAAAAAAGAAATTTAAGTTATTTTCTTTATTTTTTTACAAGTACTTTATCTTTTATTGATACATTATTATATAATTCTTTAGCAATATTTAAAGGAAGATTTACACAACCATGACTTCCATTTTCTTGATAAATATTTCCTCCAAAAGTTTTTCTCCAAGATGCATCATGTAATCCTTCTCCACCATTAAATCCCATCCAGTATTTAACAAAACTTTGATAATCTTCACCAACTAATAGTCGATCTTTTTCCATAGAAGAAATATTATAAAGACCTAAATGAGTTGGGGTTGTATTTTTTCCTGTTACAACACTACTTGTTAAAATAGGATAAAGATCGTTATAAAGAGTCATTGTTTGAGAACTAATATCAATAATTACATATTTTCCATCTAAAGTATTACAATCCATCTTTTTGAGAAATCCTACTCTCCCATCAGATTCAGCTAAATAAAAATCATCAGTTTCACCATAGATAAAAGCAACTTCATATTTAGGAATTGTTCCTATAACATTTCCATAAGGAGCACTATATCCTAGAGCATCATTTTTCATAGAAACAACTTTATAATATGATCCTTCAATACAATATATTTCTTTTACATATTGATCACTTATATATCCAATTTGTCCATTATGCTGTACTTGATACCATCCATTTTCATGTCCTATCATAGAGATTTTTAAACCTTGTTTTAATACCGCAAGTTTTAAACTATCAACACTTGCACTTTCTCTAATATTTACATCAACCAATGCACAAACTGCTTTATAAACTTTAGGAAGTTTTGAAATTTGCTCGTTTAATTTTAAAGAATCAACTCTATTAATATATTCACAATTTACAAATCCTAAAGTATTATTATAATCAACTAAATACCAACCATTATTACTTACTGCAAGAATATCAACATTTTCTCCACTTGGAATAGTTGTTATCTTATTGTAATCTACTCCACATCCAATTCGCATATTCACACAACTTTTAGTAAAACCCTGTTCATTAATTTCTTCATATGTAATAGCGCTTTCTTTTAAAGATATAGGCTGAATAGCATCTTTTTCTATAAAACCTAAATAAGAATCTTTATAGTTTACTAAATCACAATTTTCACCACATAATATTCTATATATTTGTTCGTTTGTTTTTAAAACTCCAATTTTTTCTCCAGATATATCTCGATCATATGCATACACTTCACGCTTATTATAACACCAATCACCAGCTGCACTAAAATTGGCTTTAGCCTTTATACCTGGTGATATAGTAATTGCACCAAGTACTAAGCTAGCTATTAGTTTCTTTTTATTTAATGGTAGCATAAAAGTCCTTCTTTCTTTGGTCATGTATTATACCATATCAACACTCTATTGTCAATTTTAAAACTTTTATATAAGAACTAATAAAAATAAAGAAAAAGTGACGCCATTGGCGTCATCATGGAAAACTTCATCACATACTTTTCATTAACTATCATTTTAGTGGTTGAATAAAGATTTAAAGAGTTAATTTTTCAATTTTAATTATTTTAATCTTGTCCTAATTTCATCACTTTCAGAACTTTCAAATACTGGAAGTGAATCAAATGTAATACCAAATAAATTTCTACCTTCTCTTTCATTTAAAAGCTTAGATCTATTATTTGAAAAATAATTTTTGTTTGTAACTGTATTATCAGAATCAAAATAAATATTTTCTTTTGATAATCCATTTTCTAATAATTGATCATATAACCTATCACCATATTTAATATTATAGTGAGTATCATCTATTTTTTCTATATATTCTTTCCATACATCAGGATTTTCTTCTGCAAATGGAGGACATTTATCCCAAATCATTCCATCTTTAGCAAATGCTCCAACAAATACCATAATATCTTTAGAATTTGAACCAAAATGTTCTTTCATAAAATTAACCATATCACCAACAATATTCTTAGAAGTTCTCTGGTATCATTTCTTCTATATTTATAAATTCATTTGCAAATTGTTTATTTATTCTTTTGGTCATTGCCATTTTTCATCACTTCCTTATTCTAACCAATTATATTTTATCATATCGTCATTAAAAAAAGCGAGTTTAAATGACCATTATTTGGTTAGAATAAGGTAACTCGCTTTTTAATTATAATACATTTTTTTAAATTTAAAAAGACTATTAACAAAATTATTTGTCAACAGTCTGTGTTTCCTTCAGAATACAATTACAAACGTAATATCTTAATCTTCCGAGCAAACAAAAACAGGATTGCTCCCGCCTTATCTTACTTTTCCATGTTCTTCATTTTTTTCACAAACACAAAAAGAAAATTTTAAATTGTTTGGTATCATTTTAGATTGTCTTAAATATTCGAAATATTCCATTTTTGCTCTAACTTCTTCATCACCAATTACACCTTGATTAAAAATAATTGTTAAAGTCTTATCTGGTTCTTTCTCACATTTTTCTTTAACTAACTTATATAAATATGAATTAAAGAATTGATCTTTATATATATCATTAAATATTTCTTCATTGCTCATATCAATTGTATAGTTAAAAGCATTATTATCCTTAAATATAGTTTTTAAACTTTCTAAATTTTCTTCTATTACTTCATCAAATAAAATACAATCATTATTTAATTGATTTGCTTGATTGTAAATACTTTCTAAATCTTTTTCTAATTGACTGTTCATTAATGTCCCACTCCTCAGTTGATATATAACATACTACAAGTGCAAACAAATGTCAAGTTTTGCAAACAAAATCATAACAAAAGCATGACTGTTCTAATCATCGTAATATTACTAAAAAAGGAACTGATTTCTCAATTTCTAATATCTTAATCTTTAGATATATTTCTTTTTTTAGAGAATTTTACGTATCATAA
>CAMVCF010000033.1:0-4312 GCA_947165945.1 uncultured Clostridia bacterium
ATACTACATGTATTTAATAAAATAAAATCAGCATCATTTATATCAAATGTTTCTTGAAAATTCATTATATGAAGCATACCCTTAATATTTTCACTATCATGCTCATTCATTTGACATCCATAAGTCTTTAAAAAGAATTTCTTATTAAGTCCTATGTTATGTAAATCATTATCTATATTAAATTCACGAATTAAAACTTCCTCTTTTGTTCTTTTTCTTGCTAGTTTATAGTCAGGTGTTTTCATCTACATCCCTCATTTCGTGTATAATAATATCATAATTTTTTCTAATTTACAATAAAAAGATCTAGATTGTTTCTAGATCACAAGGTTATTTTAAAATATACTTACTTTTTATTTTTCAAACATTTTATTTAAATAATTATCAGCATTTAAAGATAAACCTATTGTAAAGATATAAGCGAGTAAATAAACCCATACAAGTAAAATCAAAATATTTGATAAACTCCCATAATAAATATTATAATTACTATAATTATTTAAGTGATATGAATAAATACGAGATAAAACTAACCAAGAAATAGTTGTAAACCATGCACCATTATTCATATACCTACTATCTATTTTTTCAGTAGGTGCTAAAGTATATAGTATTTTTAAAAGAAAAAACATCAAGAATACAGAAAGTGGATATTTTAAAATATGATAAAAATTTGTAATAATACTTGTAGCACTTTCTTTAAAATTATTTGTTAAAGTACTAATAATTAAATCACCTAAAACGGGAACAACAATAATAAAAGCAATTAATAAAAATAAAATTAAGACCATACTAATAGCTTTTATTCTAATTTTTATAGTATCTTTTTCTTTTATTTTAAATAGTAAATTACTAGATATAATAATTGCTTTAGTTCCATTTGATGAAAGCCATAGACTAAAAATAAGAAATAATAATATATTATAGTTATTTGTATTTGTATTCATTGCTCCATCAATTAAACTTATAACAGCTTTCGGAACATTATTATTTAGAATTTGGATAATTCCATCTATTTTAAAAACTGATGTAAATATCCCAACAAGTGAACAAACTGGAACAATCATTAATACTAAGTAGAAAGCTAAATGACCTGGTAATATCTCCATTTCATCTAGCCTTATTAATTTTAAAATTCTTTTTAGATAATTCTTTATTTTATTTTTCATTACCTATAACTTTCTTTATCACTTTGCATATCAATCATTGCTTCGTTGATTGCATCATCGATTGTTTTAATATTATCAAATATCATGCTAAAACCAACTGATGCTCCATATCCATATGGAAGATCTGATAATTCTTTTCTAAGTTTCTTAGTATAAACATCTATTTGATCCTCGGTATATCCTACTAAGTAAATAACAAATTCAGTTCCATCTGTTCTAATAATTTCGGAGTTTTCTAGTTGAGTATTTACTAAAATACTAGCTGCTCTAACAATTAAATTATCTCCTTTTTCACGACCATAATTATCATTTATATATTTTAAATTATTTAAATCCACAACAACAATTGTTTGAGGATAAACTCTACTTGCATTCCATGAATCAATCTGTAAATTTAAATAATTTCTATTTTTTAGTGATGTTAACATATCTGTATACTTTTTACGATCTTCTTTTCTAACAAGTCTTAATTTATGACGATTTTTAATAAATACAAATATACAAACAATAATAATAATTGGTATTAAAATAATTGCAAGAATTAATAAATAGGCTTCTTCAAAACTTGAAGTTTTAAAGAATGATTCATTTAAATTATTAAATCCTGTATTACTATATTTATAATAAGAATTTGTATTAATTATATAGTTAAATAATCTAAAGAAAGAATCATTATCACTTTTGACAAAGAATGAATAGTCACTACTCATAATATCTGTATATAAAACTTCATAATCCTTTAATTCTTTATTTTTATAATAAGAATAAACTTCTTTATCAACTATGATTAAACTTGAATTACCATCAGCATTTTTAATTAAGTCTTTAATATTAGAGTAACTTTTTACATTAGCCATAGAACTAGATTTAATATACTCTATTAAATAAATATTATTGTTTAATAAAGACACATCTTTTCCTTTTAAAGATTCCAAAGAAGGTACAACATAATCATCTATTCTTCTTCCTAAAATAACATAATTTTCAATAAAAGTAGATACTGTTTTTAAATATTTATTATTTTGATTATTAAAATAATCAAAGTAAAGATCAATTTCTCCATTTTGAATAGCTTTATTAAGTTCTTCAATTGAAGAATATTTTTTATAAGTAAAGTCTATATCTGTAAGTCTTGCAACTCGATTAATGTATTCAGCTGCAATTCCTGAAATATGCGATGAATTAGTTATTTCATAAGGAATATTTTCAACATATCCGTAAACATATGTTTTACTTAATAATTCAGTTCTTGTTTTATCATTTATTTTATTTTCATCTATATAATAGTTTAATAATAATTTATTATATGTATCAACAAAATAATTATCCATCCAATAAGAAAAATATTTTTTTAAAATAGAATTTAATTCTTTTTGATTTTCATCTAATGTAAAGACTATATTTTTAGTTATTTCAGTAAAGAAATAATTAAGATAATAATCACTATTTCCTAAAGTATTTTCAAGAGATAACATATTAGGAACTAAAACTAAATTTACTTCATTATTATCAAGTCCAGTAAATAAAGAACTAAAATCATCATAAGAAATATATTTAATATTACTTACACTTTTTAAATAGTAACTAATATTTGACTCTTCACTTTTTAAAACTCCAATTGTATAATCAGAGAAATCAGTAGTTTTATTTATTTTAATATCTTTTTTAGAAACAGCAACATAATTATCTTCATATAGTAAAAATTGATTTGAATTTAAAGGATTTGAGCCATCAAGTATTTCTATTTTATAGGAATTATTTTGGGCTTTTTCTTCCTTAGAATAAGGAATTTTATTAAATTGTAAATTTGTCTCACTTTCAACATAATCTAAAAAATCAAAAGCAACACCTTTTCCATTCATTCCAAAAACAGATACATCATTAAATACTTCAATATCAATAATTTTCTTGCCATTTTCACTAATCCATTTTTTATCATTTGAATTTAATAAACTTGACTCATGATAATAATAAATAAAGAAAAGAGCAATAAAAACTAAAACTGCAACAATTATAATAAATAAAAATAATTTTTTTCTATTCTTCATTTTGCTCCACCACTATTTCTCTATCTTTTCCAAATACTAAAGATTCTCTTCCTACACCCTTATATCCAACAATTGGAAAATTATTTAAGTTAGCATCTTCCTTTTTCAAATACACTTGTAGGGAATAAAAAGATAATTCATCATCTTGAAATAAAGGAATAAGACTATTAGCAATTATTTTAGCATCATCAATACTACATTCGTCATTTAGAGTTATAACAAAATTAATGATCTTTCCATGAACATAGTTATTTATATCAATAACCTTTTCATTTTCTTTAATAGTACCAGAAATATTTGCTAATTTTTCTTTATCTAATGGATGATCTTTAATACCATCCAATCGATTTCCATAAGATGCTTTTCCCTCATCTGGTACAAAAATTTCTTTGACTTCCATTCCAACAGCAACTAAGACCATAAGTACTAAAATTGCAATAATTGTAAATTTATTTTTTCTTAAATATTTCATATTCCCTCCATACTTGATATGATAAATGTATTATACAATATTTTTTTTACTTTAGCAACCATTCATTTTGGATAAAGTTTTATTCTTCTTCATAAATTTTTAATGTTTTTTCTAATGTATCAAAAGGTAACATTGCACATTTTATACGACTTGGTTGACGAGAAATATCATAATAAGCATTTAATTCGCCAAGAAGTTCTTTATCATATCCCTCTTCTCTTATCATATGAATATATTCCCCCATTAATTCACGAGCCTCATTAACTCTAAGACCTATTATTTTTTTTAACATAATACTAGTAGCACTTGTCGTAATAGCACACGCTTCTCCATCAAAATAAGCATCAACTATAACATCATCTTCGATTTTTACAAATAAATCAATATTATCAATACAAGATTCATTATGAGTATTAGCTTTAATAAAGTCATTATCTTTTTTTTCTTTATGATAAGGGTTTTCATAATTATCAATTATTATTTCTCTTTTTAATTCATTATCCATAATATTACTCCTTTATAAAAATAAAAATCCCTGATTAACAAGGATTCATATCAACATGGTGTCCCAGCAGGGATTCGAACCCCGGACCGATGCCTTAGAAGGGCATTGCTCTATCCAG